>SABV01000493.1 GCA_009928855.1 Erysipelotrichia bacterium
TGAATCCAATTTGCGGTTTTTTCTTTGCTCTGGGGTTCAGCATTATTTGCCAGACAATTTGAAAAAAGTTATTGAGAAGGAAATCGTGAAGGCATATACGACTGTAAACACAACGATTTATCATAGCAGAAACCCCTTAGCATGGGAATCTCCTTGACTTTTATGACTCTGACGCCTATTCTGCCGATAGAGATGTCAAGGCCCGGCTTGTTGATGTTCACCGACTGCCTGTCGAACAGCTTAAAATGGCCCGGCCAACCCCGAATAGGCATAAAAAAGCATGGCAAAGATCGATAAGTTTATCGGCAGCCTTATTAAGCAGGGCGAGGGTCTGACGATTGAGTTCAAAGAGTGCCGCAACTCTCTGAACCGCGACGTATACCAGACCGTCTGTGCTTTTGCCAACCGCCACGGTGGCCACATTCTTCTGGGAGTCAACGATTCCGGCAAAGTGACTGGTGTCGAGCCCACTGCAATAGAACAGATAAAAAAAGATTTTACCACCGCCATCAACAACCCTCAGAAAATTGATCCGCCCTGCTATCTGTCGATAGACGAAGTCAGTCATGGCAAAAATAAGCTGTTGCATATATACGTTCCCGAGAGTTCGCAGGTTCACCGCTGTAACGGCCGTATCCTTGACCGCAATGAAGATGGTGATCTCGATATAACAAGTCACACGCGACTCGTGGCTGCTCTTTATCAACGCAAGCAGACGGTTTACTGTGAGAACCGGGTCTTCCCCTTCGCCTCTATCGACGATTTAAGACATGACCTTATCGATAAATGTCGACAAATCGCTTCAGTCAGACGTCAAGACCACCCCTGGGTCAGACTCGACAATCTCGATCTTCTCAAAAGTGCCCAGCTCTATCAAACCGACCCGGTCAGCGGTAAGAGCGGCATTACTCTGGCTGGCATTCTGCTTCTGGGAAAAGATAGTCTGTTGCTTTCTGCTGTTCCGTATCATCGCACTGACCTGATTTTGCGCAAAGTCAACCTCGACCGCTACGATGACCGGGATCTCGTAGAAACAAATCTCATAGAAAGCTATGAGCGTATCATGGCTTTCGTCGCCAAACACCTGCCTGACCCCTTCTTTCTTGAAGGTGATACCCGCATAAGCCTGCGCGATGCCATTTTCAGGGAAATTGCCTCGAATATTCTTATTCATCGCGAATACACCAATGCTTTTCCTGCCAAAGTTATAATCGAACGCGGCCAGGTGCGCACCGAAAACAGCAATAAACCGCATGGATTCGGCGCGTTGAATCTGCTCACATTTACTCCGTTTCCAAAGAACCCTGTTATTGCAAGATTCTTTCGTGAAATAGGCCGGGCAGATGAACTCGGTTCAGGTGTGCGTAATCTGATGAAATACGGTCGGATATATGGCGGCACCGACCCGGAGTTAATTGAAGGCGATGTTTTTAAAACCACTCTCAAAGTCCCGGAATTTGGGTTTTCTGAAGAAACCGCTTCCAGCAACTTCAGCCTGAACAAATCCGGACAAGTCAACGGACAAGTCAACGGACAAGTCAACGGACAAGTCGCCGCCGTTGACGAAAAGTGGGTTTTAATGGCACTGAAAGCCTGTATTGAACCACAGAAAAGTTCAGAAATTCAGAAAATTGTCGGTATTAAACATCGCGAAACGTTTCAGCGTAAATATCTCGATTCTTTGCTCGCTGATGGGTTGCTTGAACATACAGTTCCCGATAAACCACAAAGCCGTCTGCAGAAATACCGCTTAACTGCCAAAGGCAGAGAATATCTGAAAAATAAGTAAGACAGACACAATCTCTTTCTATTTTTTCGTCCCATTTCTTAGCGTCAAAGCGATCAAACCATTCTCTAAAGTTCTGCAACTGATCTTCAGACAACTGCTTAACAGCGTTTTCCAAGTCTTTAACCGGATTACTCATAATTTCGCCCCTGTTTACGTTCTTAACTTATGCCCGGAGGTGGAGCATTTTTAATTCTTGATATTCCATATTGGCATATCAAAATTTGTGAATTTATCGTTACACTCTACTTTTTTGGCTTGGTTCGGTAAGAATATGCCGCTGATATGCCGGTAAGCCAAATGGAACTTGTGGCGGACAATGACGGCATGTTGACATTGTGACGGGTGAACCGTTTTGGCCGGGCTTTATTCTTTCCGGCCGATGCCCTCTGCTATTAAAGATGCGGCCAGAAAGTTCATGCTGACGTTTTCTTTTTTAGCGAGTTTGATGA
>SABV01000494.1 GCA_009928855.1 Erysipelotrichia bacterium
TCTTCAATGTTGATTATGGCACCCATACGTTTAAGAACTTTTAAAAAAGCTGTTCTGCCAATGTTTAACAATACGTTTTTTATCAATATCTGACTTCCCGGAAAAATAGCCGCCGCTACTGCAAAAAATGCTGCGCTGCTGATATCGCCAGGTATTGTAAATTCATGGTTTCCGCTGATAAGAGCCGGCCCGGTAAGACTTATGGTCTGCTCATGCCGTTCGACTGGCAATTTAAGAAATTGCAGAAGGCGTTCGGTATGATCTCTCGAAGCAACCGGCTCCGAAATAATTGTTGTGCCCTTCGCATAAAGGGCCGCAAACAAGATTGCTGATTTTACCTGCGCAGAGGCAAGGCTGTTGACAAAAGATAACGGTTGCAAAAGATTTTTGCCCCTTATCAGAATTGGCAGGGTTTTTGTATTTTCAGCGTATATGTCTGCCCCCATCTGTCGAAGGGGAGTTATTATTCTTTGCATTGGCCGGTTGCTTAATGATGCGTCTCCCGTCAGCTCAAACCGGCCAGGCCTGCCGCATAGAATGCCGGCAAGAAGGCGGGCTGTCGTGCCTGAATTGCCGCAGTCTATTGTTTGCTGCCGATCGATCAGCGGGGAAAAGGGTAGCGTTGCTCGCAGGCAAGCGCTGCCGGCGTTACGCAAAATATTGACGCCGAGAGTTTCTACTGCGGCAATACTCGTTTCAACATCCCGGCAGTCTGAGAGATTTTTTAAGACAAAAACGCCGTCGAGAAGCAATGAACTCAATACCAGGCGATGTGAGATTGATTTATCCCCTCGAAATTCAATTTCTCCGCCTACGGTGGCAGCAGGAAAAATCTGCATTTACTCTTTTATCGGCTTTCCAAGCATTATCGCCAGAATCTGATCGTCTGTTCCTATCATGCCCGGTGCCGCGATCAAGCCAATATTAGCCAAACTTGATTCGAGATTTTCGCCGAGCACTCCATTGGTTGTTGGCAATTTTAAGCCTCGCATGGCCATCATGGCTGCCTGAAAAGCTGAATCCACTGCGCATATGAGTTTTATGGAACATCCAACTTTGGCTCCATCGCAGATTATACCGGTAATACTGCCAACCATGTTGTTTACGGCAGCAGTGGCTGTTTCAAGACTGCCGCCCAGCAGGTAGGTCGCACCGGCGGTCAGGCCTGTTCCTGAGCAGACTACGCAGCCGCACATGGCAGAGAGTGTGCCCGAATGGTATTTTAGTATGCTTGTTATGCCGTGGCTTATCGCCAGAGCTTCGGCAAGACGCTTCTGGTCAGCTTTTATGTGGTTAGCAAGCACATGCAGTGGCAGTGAGATGGTAATGCCCTGATTGCCTGAGCCGGCAGAAGTCATTACCGGCAGGCTGCAGCCTGACATTCTGGCGTCTACTGCGGCAGAGGTAAGGGCTTTGGCCTTGTTTATGACGTCGTCGCCAAGCCAGCCTTCGTTGATAAGCTCATTGTATATATTGCCTATGCGCAGAAAACCCTCTTTGTGCAGGCCTGCTTCAGCAACTTTGAGATTCATTTTGACGCCGTTGAGCATGTGAGATCGTAGGTCATCAGAAATACCGGCGATGTTATCCCATATTGTAGAGAAGGAAACTGAAGCCAGTGCCTGTCTTTGTTTTAAGAGCTCATCTGAAGCTGAATTTTCGCTGATATTCGATGAAAAAATGGTTGCGCCATTCTGCTCAAGCAATGTGCAGTTTTCGTGGCTGCCCTCAATTATGCAGCGCCCTGTGTTGTTTTTGTCGTCTTCTACGAGTGCGTCTACAAAGAGACCATGTTTGCCAGGCTCAAGATCTATCGATACCAGATCTTGTTCAACAAACGTCCGGGCATTCGCAAGCCATTCATCATTCATGTTCTCCAGCAGAGTCAGATCAAGAGTCTGTTTTTTTGCAAAACAGCCGAGAGCTGTCGCAAGCGGAATCCCGCGTTGCCCGCCTGTTCCTGGAATGCCTACTTCCATGGCATTCTTGAGGAGGTTTGTTGATAACTTGAGATTGATTCTTTTTATCGCTGAACTGACAAGGCGGCTGGCTTTGCATGCTGCCAGTGCTATGCTCACAGGCTCTGTGCAACCAAGGGCCACTTTGATGTCGAGTTTCAGAGTCTTTTCGAGTTGCTCAATGCTCATTTTATTTTCCTCCTCATAATAGCATCTCGAATTTATCACGAATTCACGGTTTGATACAACCCGCCGCCTGTTGCATTAACCTGCAGGG
>SABV01000103.1 GCA_009928855.1 Erysipelotrichia bacterium
GCCAGAGATCTGTTTATGCGTGCCATAGAATGTGCAGATATAGTTATTACAAGTGGCGGAATCTCAATGGGGCGCAAAGACCCGTTCAAAAATGTTTTTGCTGAACTTTGCATAACGCCGGTGTTTTACGGCATCACCATGAAACCAGGGAAACCGGTGTTTTTTGCCATGTATAATAACAAGCCTGTTTTTGCGTTACCGGGCAACCAGGTTTCAACTTCAGTAACGTTTGAACTGCTGGTTAGGCCTTTTATAAGAAAAGCACTCGGGCTCGCCCGCAGCAGAGTAGAACTGGAGCTTGAATTGACCGAACCCAGCATAAATGATTCAAGTCGAGACTTTTTTAAGCGTGGAATACTCGAAACACACGCAACAAAGCTAATGGTAAAGCCTTTTGATTCTCAGGAGTCCCACATGTTGACCAGTCTGGCCGGGGCAGATATTTTGTTTCGCCACCCAGCTTCGACTCCTGAACTGCCGGCCGGCGCAAAGGTTAAATGTTTGTTTCTGAAAGGCTGAAATTATGCTCTTTAACTTCAAACCAGCTGCCGCTTTTTTTATGCTGACCGTAGCAATCGGGAATCCGGCTTTTGCATGTGATGATACCCTTGTCATGCTGCTTACGGCCAAAAATCCATCGAGTGAGTTTTCTAAAACCATAAGAAACTTTACGAGCGACCTTGCGATTCTGGGGCAATCTCTTAAAGCTCTGCAAAAAGATAATTACGATGCCGAAATGTCGAAAGTAATGGATTCATGGCTTGAATTCTCAAAACGGTATATGGCCAGCCCGCCAGAAGAAGCCCGCAATGACCTGCAATGGGCAAAAAAGACCAGTGATACCGCAAAGGTTATTGGCGAAATCAGGCGCCTGACGAGCGAAAAAAAGTATCGCGAGGCCCACAACATGGTTCTCGACCTGAGCAGCCGCATCGGCGCCTTTTTTGAAGCCTTCGGGGTCAGTGACGAGAAGCAGCTTTTTATAAACACTTCAACTAACCTCACCACGATTGAGCGCCTGGTATTGCAAAACGACTACCAGCAGACTGCGCCTCTGATTGCAGATCTGCAAGATAATCTGACAGAATTTGCCACTATGCTTCCAGACATAGCGACTCATACTTTTAACACGGCAAAGACTCTTCTGGCCAGCCTCGAAACCGGCATAAAGGCTGGTCAGGCACCCTCAGAGGCAGACAAGACGCTGGAAGAGCTAAAAACTGCTTTTGAAGAGCTAAGGTCGCACATTCTCATGCGCGAATGGTTCCCGTCATTGAATACCAATCCAAAGGAAAAAACCAATGCTACAGGTAACGGTGATTAAAAGCCCTACTAACTGCGCTACATGTGGTGAAACCGAGCAGATTGTCAGCGAAATTTCCCAAAAATACGTGGGAAAAGTTGAATTCAGAATTATTGTGAACGGAACTCCTGAAGCCGGTCAATTTGGCGTCATCTCGACCCCGGTAGTAGCGCTGGGCAACAAAATATATTCGATGGGCAAACCCGTCATAAAAGAAAAAGTCGAAGGATGGATAAAAAAAGAACTTGGCTGCTGACACGCGGCCGGAGGCAAAGTGCTACAGAACTTAATCAACGCTTTCATCGCTCTATTCGAACCACTGCGTGACACATGGATATGGCCGGGGCTGGCTGAAGCAGGCAAATTTCTTGGAACACACCTTATTTCTGGCATGGTTCCGGCTTTTTTTATTGCCGGCGCAATTGCCATTTTTCTTGACAAGCAACGCATCACGCGTCTGATGGGCGCCGATGCCAACCCTTTCATAGCCTACCCGGTAGCTGCTTTTTCGGGTGGCATTTTAACGGTCTGTTCATGTGGTGTCATACCCATTTTTACGGGAATTTTGCAACAGGGCGCCGGTATTGGCCCCGCTTTTACTTTTTTGATGGCATCGCCTGCCGTGAATCTCATAGCCCTTTCATGCACTTACACGATGCTTGGCACCCAATTTATGGCATGGCGCGCTGTTCTGGTCATGTTCAGCGCGATATGCATAGGACTGTGCATGAGGTTTATTTTTAAAGATGCATCTATGCAAAATGCGCCGGCAAACGTAATAATGGTCGAAGAAGAGAGTGAGCGCACCGATGGGCAGCTGCTGGTATTTTTTATAATACTGGTATTAATAACTGTTACTGCAACCGGGGCCTTAGACACGCTCATACAAAAAGTCGGCGTCAGTGCAGGCGTAGCAGGAATGTTGTTGCCCCGGCTCGTGTTTATCGGCCTGGAGATTGCGTTACTTATAATGGTTTTATATAAATGGTTTGAGCGCTACGAGATTATTTTGTGGCTCAAAAAGTCTAAGAGCCTGTTTTTCATGATTTTTCCAATGGTTTTTGGTGGTATTTTTCTTTGTGGACTGCTTGCGGCGGTTTTTCCGCTGACAAATTTTATGAAGTTCTTCGACACCAACAGTGCCTCAGGAAACCTGGTGTCTTCTATTCTGGGCTCTACGATGTATTTTGGCACAATTGTGGGGGTCACCATCGTTTCGACCCTTAAAGATTTTGGCATGAACGCAGGCCCGGCGATGACTCTTCTGCTTTCAGGGCCTGCGATAAGTCTGCCAAGCGTAATGGCACTTGCTCCAATAGTCGGAAGCAGAAAAGCGGCCACTTTTCTGGCTCTGGTGATAATTTTCAGCGCTTTAAGCGGGTTTATCTTTGGCGCCGTCTCTTAATATGATATACTATCTTTAAACACCGGAAAGGAAAAATTATGGGAGATACAAACGTGGATCTTAACAAAATTCAGCAGATAATAGGCACTGGCAACTACGATGAGGCTCGTCCTCTGCTTAAAGATTATCTGACGGAAAATCCCAACGACCCTCTGGCGTTGAGACTTTACGGCAATACCTTCGCCTACACCGGCTTTCTTGGCAAAGCAAAGAAAATTTGGCGCGACGCGCTGCGCAAGTTTCCGAAAAATGTCGATCTGCTGTACAACTACGCGCTTGCTCACTATCTCCAGGGCAATCTTTACTACGCACGAAAATTCTGGAAAAAAGCGCTCAAGCAGACCCCGGAAGATTCCGAAATTTATTTCAATCTTGGGCAGATTGCCCGCGATGAAGGGCGCCTCAGAGCTGCAGTTTCTTTCTGGCGGAAGGCGCTCAAGTTCAAACCCGATAATGTAGAAGTGATGAACAACATCGGCGTTGCTTATGCCACGTTAAGAAGCTTCGGAAAAGCTGCCATATGGTATAAAAAAGCTGTCAAAATCGACAAAAACTACGCCCTTGCCCACTTCAACCTTGCCAACGCCCTGTTCGAAATTGGCGAATTCGAGAATGCCCAGAAACATGCAGAAATCTCGGCCAAGCTTGACCCATCGTCACATCTCGAAACTGTCAGCCTGCTCACCAGAAAAATTAAAGATAGACTCGCCGGCAAAGAACCACTAATAGTCAGTTAACCAGGTTCTCGTCGAGTTCTTCATCGGCGCGGTTTTCGGCGCTCTGCCTCAGGTGGCCCATCAATGCGGCCTCTCGATTGCGCAGGGTGCCGATTTCTTTTTCGAGACAGATATTTTTGGCCTGCGAAATATTCAACTGTTTGATGACGTGGTCATATTTGATCATCAGATTCTGCAACTGGGTTTTGAGAAGTGTAGTTTCGGCAGAAACAGCCTCTAGAGAGCTGATAAGCTTTGTATAGAATTTTTTTGTCTGGTCTTCGGGCTCAGCATACCGGGGGCGCGGGGTTTTAATGAGTTCACAGGCGGCCATGCCGTTTATACCGCCGCCTCTTTCGAGCTGTTTTATAAAAAGAAGCCGGTGAAAAGACTCTTCATCGAGATAGACCTCTTTTTTGCCATCTCCAATGTCTTCTTTGTGCAGGTGCAGAACCCGGGCATTTTTTCTGATCATTTTCTGAAGTTCGGCCGGGCTGATATCAATCATCTTTTGAACGTGCTCTATCGGGTATCTTTTTTCTTTCATACGCTTCCTCGAAAAGTATTTTCCTATTAGCTATCGTTCACAGACCCGTAAAAGCATTAGAAAAATTTTTCGAGTTTTTGCAACCCCGATATTGCAGCTATTCTTCAACCTTCGTCAAATAGCGCTCTACATCGCTGCCAGGCAGCATCAAAACAACGGCATTGTCAATGACATCAGTTACTTTATAGGCGCCAAGCATACCACCGACACTGACAAGTTTCAAAACGCCATTCACCTTGACCTGAGCTGAACCGGCCGGGCCGACAGAAATAATTTTTACCAGCTCGATCAGAGAAGATGAGGGCATTGCCACAAGCTCCACATTGCTTATGACAGACAATTGATCATTCAACCATATTTTTTTGTCTCGCGGATGACAACATGCAATATTCATTGAAATAAGTGTACGCTTAAGCTTGGCAGATTTCAGTTCTGAGCCACCGGCAGTTTTTGCGGCATAAATCCCCTTCAATTCTTCGACATCGTAGGTGTCTATTTCGATTTCTCTGACATCCGAAACAAGCTCTTTGCTTCTGATGACTGCTATATTCTGAGTGAACGATTTATCCAGTCCATATGCTCGTTTTATCGTATCCGCCCTCGTATCGTATGATTCCTGGCGCTCAACCATGTGAATTGCACCAAGACCACTGTAGCGAAAATTCTTAGCTGGCTTTAAAACAAGCTCGACCCAGTTTATTGATCCTTCGGTGTAGCCGCCTGCAAAGTCTTTTTCGGGTTCGCAGATCGGAAAATACATTATGGTCTGGTCTTCGAACGAAGGCTTGATAGCACCCGAACCGCTTATAACCGTATGAAGCTCAAACGAGTCGTTCGGGTTGATTATGATGTTGCGCAATCTACCGCCAATATCGTATTCTCGCTTTTCTTTGAATGAAATTACCCGCTCATCGCCAGAAAGCGACTTAATAATCGTCGACGGGTATGAAGTCTTTTTGATTTTTGCCGCAATCGCACGTGTACTGTTGCGCAACTGGGTTATTGCCTGCTGAATCCAGAAGCCTTTTTCTGTTTCGCGCCGGGAATAGGTCATAATCGAATTTGCTGAGCCAAAAAGCAGGGCTAAAAACAACACTGCCAGAATTATTTCTATCAGTGTCACCCCTTTTGGCCTCATACAGCGCAATGTCATTTGATTCCTCCGGTAAAACGCGACACAATAAGCTCTTCGACAAGCTCTTCTGTAAATGTTTCAGAGCGAACGTCAACTTCGGCCTTAACTACCAGTTTGTAGCTGTCCTGGACCATCTTCATCTTGTCGTGAGAGCCCATAAGGGCAATACTGTCTACATAGTATTTGCCGCCGTATGGAAACATATTATCAAGAGCTTTGCCAGGTTTGAAAAGATTATATCCAGATTTTTCAGCGTTAAAACTTCGCATGGCGGTTGGCGGGTAATTTCCAGAATCTATGTCTGCAAAGGCATTACCAGCGCCATTTTTGGCAAAGAACTCATAGCTTTCTTTAGGAAGCAGACGCAGCTGAAGCTTTGCATGCTGCAGACCAGAGTGGGCGAGATAATATGCCTGCATCTGCGCGAGAGTCTTCTTATTCTGGTAGGCAAGGTTGGTATTTGACTGGAGCATAAAAAACAGAATTATCGCAATTGAAAATGAGAAAAAAAGTACAACCACTATTGCCATGCCATGCTTATTATGCATTCTAACCTTCCAGGTCTGATTTAAATCCAACCAGAAAAATACTTCTGGCCTGAGAGTCTGTGTCGGGGTCTTGGCCTTTGTTGTTTGACCACTTAACCTGAACAATAATTTTTTTTATCAGATTGAATTTGTCATCCGCATCTTTTGTCACCAGCTCGTTAATTTGAAATTCATGTTTGTTGGTTGTAGCAGGAATCGGGATGGAGAAAACAATCGGGTTTGCAGAAGTAGAGTCATAGTCAAGATCAACAACCTTGACGCGGGATCTGAACTTAAAACCCTTCTTACACTCAAAAAGGCCTTTACCTTCAAATTCGTCAACGTCAGCTGTTTCACAGCCGTCTCCGAGCATTTTTGGCACCGCTTTTTTTAAAAGCGTATTAGTGCCGGCAACATCTTTGGGGTCTTTAAAAAGGCAGGGGTTTCCGGAGCGAATAGCCCGCCAGGGAATCTGAAACATCATTGAGTCCATGATAAACTTAGCCCGTGAAATCGCGACTGTTTCGGTGTAAAACTTTTCGGTATCGCGCACCGCACCGGTTAAAAACGAAAAAACAGGCAGAACAACAAGGCCGAGAATAAGAAAAGCCAGCATTACCTCGACAAAGGTTATTCCGTATCTGTTTTTATTTTTTGCCATAATCCGACTAACCATTCAGAAAGACTATCACAATCATGAAGATTTCGCAGCTTCAAAAAAAAATCCGGGAGAGTTGCCCCTCCCGGATTTTTGTCAGCTAATACGATCAACAGCAAATTTTAGCCTGGCTGCTCACTTTATTTTCAGCGGCACAAACATCAGCTGGCGATTTCCTGTTGTGTCTGTAGCATCGAGATAGATATAGGGGGCCTTCGGCAATCTGATCTTTGAAAGCTTGATAACATCAGTGTTTTCAGGAACGATCGGTGCGGGTTCTCCGCCGGCTCCATCGCAGATACCAAAGCGAAGTTTTGAGTTATCGAGCTTGTAATTGTCGCCACCGATAACTTTTATCGAAATTTCGTCTTTGGCAGACAGGGTTATTACGCCCTGCTCCGGTGCGATAATCATGTTTTTTCCCAGTTCGATGCCCGATACAAGAATATCCTTTTCTGCGGCATTAAATATGGCGCCACTCAGATAGACATCCGCCTGTTTCGGCAGGGGATATTTATTGGGTGGGTTTTCAACGGGCCAGAAAGCACCGTTGCCACCACCTTTAACAGAAATTTCAAGACCGCATAGAGGAGGAGTTATATCGAGCACTCTGACATCTTTTGCACCACTTGAGTTGGCAAAAGTAGCCTTCGAAGTACCCGGTTCAGAAAGGTCATAGCGCATTCTTCTCGCAATGTGACAGGTAATGGCACCCTTGCCGGTCGGAGTTGTAGGAACGACAACCATCTGATTAATAGCGAGGGGTTCCTGAACGGTAGCCATGAAGTTTTTATTTTTTTCCCAGTCGATTACGAACCAGGAGACGGCTGGGTTGTCTTCCCAGCGGGGGTTTGGTATCGGCTGCCCTTTATATTCAGCTATCGGCTCAGGGTCGAAAATGCTGGTCTCGGCGACGACGGTCAGGGGAATATCTTCAGTTACGGTTGCAGGAACAGGTTCGCCGTTTTCAAGATAAATCTTGAGGGGCAAAACGGGGCTCAGATCAACAGGATAAGGACTGATCTCAACTCCCTTGAGCCACGGCGTCTTTTCGACATCGACAGCCTCAGTCGACCCGGCTGCGAACGCCGGCGACCCAAGAACAACAAATGCTATAAATATGCCTGTCAGAATGTTTTTCATAATTCAGAAAATAACCTCTCTATTATTGATTGCTACCGCTCTCAAATGATGCCTGAGTATTTACAACGCAAAGGGGAGTTCTTACGTTAGTCTGGTTACCAGACTTGTCAATACTTTTGGCAACAAAGAAATATTCTGGCTGATCTTTGTAGCTTTCGCGTGGATAGTTCGGAACACGGAACAGGAAAGCACCGTCAACCTTCTGAACTTCTTTGCCATCTTTGTCTTCAACAGTACACGCAACTTCACCTACAGATTTGCGGCCGTCACCGTTGTCTACTGACATGGCGCCAAAAATGAAAGGTACATTGCGTCTGACAAAAATGCCCTTAAAAGCATCTTTTTCGCCGCCGGAAACGGTTACCACCGAGGTCATTTCTTCATCGTGTTTTGCGTCCAGTTCTTTTGTTTTAAATTCAAGAAGACCTCTTTCGTTGAACAGAGCGCCGGCAACAGAGAGTCTGGCGGTTTTTTTGAAAGGTTCAAGGTTTCTTTCGTCTGCTTCGCCTTCATCGACAAAGAGATAGCTGGCTTTTTCGTAATCTTCTGCCTTGGTTGAAAATGGGCGGCCAAGGTTGAGAGCTATTTCTTTGATCATCTTTTCTTTGAGTTCCTGTTCGGTAGCAGCCATGTCTACGTTACCAGCGCCTTCTTCAAAGGCAATCCAGAGATCGGGAGAAGTAATATCGTGAACTTCTACACCCATAGACTGCTGAGCAGTAACGGTTTTTCCACCATCAGCTGCGGCAGCAGGATCACCGGTTGTGCTGGCGACATCTGCGGCACCTTCGGCTGCGCCAACCTGGCGCGCACCGCTATTGCCAATCTGGTATTCACCCGGAGCATAAAATTTGCCACCATCTGTCGCTACATTGGTGTTTTCGCTCGACATGGTCTGCCAGTTACCATCGGCATCTTTTACTTTGGTATCCCAGGTTATGTTGGGTTCTTCAGACACAAATTTTGCGCCTTCGGCAATCTCAGCGGCGTCTTCTTTGTAGATCAGAGAATGCTCATGTTTTTCATAGTAAACGTCTTCAAGACAGTGAACAAGACTATGGTCGGGATCACCACCAAGGAATTTTTCAGGTATTTTAGGAGTTGCGGCATCTTCTTTGAAACCGAGAGTCATGTCTGTGCTATCAGGAATCACGACCTCTGTTGCGGAAGCAGTAGCCGAAGCAACTTCTTCGGCCCACGAAATCGCGCCAAAAGAACACATAACAGCAACCATCACCAATAACCCACCAAGCTTTTTCATAGTTTCCTCCATTTTCTTTGCTGCCAGATGCAGAATATTTCTCGAAAGATGGTTTAACCAGATATAAGAGAGATGCAAACAGAATCTGTAAACCTTAAAAACCGGCGACAATCAGTCGCTCTCTTAATCAATACGCACGAACAGGGTAAAACGTTTCATTATTTTATCAAAAAAACATGCCCTCAGATGAAACAAACTCCAGATTTGTCTGCCTCCTTATTTTTCAGGCCGGTACCTTGTTGTGGTTCCAGTATCTTTTTTCCTCTTTTTCAATTATAGCGGATAAAAAAACTTTATCCAAGATTTTTATATTTTTGCATGGCAAACACGCTCAAAAATAGTTTACCCCGATATTTTTGCGGCAGCTTAAACAGAAATTAAAGTTATGCCAGCCAGATAAAGCCAGCTGCTCTATCTTGACTTGCGACGACGAAAAAGGTATCATTTGCCAGCTTCAGAACGTAAGGAGTCCCATGAAAGCATTAAGAAGAGCCGTAATAACAGGCACAGGCATGAGTCTGCCTGACCACGTAGTAACCAACCAGGACCTGGAAAAAATTGTCGATACGACAGATGAATGGATAATAACCAGAACCGGCATCAGAGAACGCCGGCAAATCCAGGAAGGCCAGACTCTCCTTGAACTGTCTATTCCGGCTGCAAAACAGGCCATTGCCAATGCAAATCTAAAACCTGAAGAAATAGATCTGATAATTTTCGCAAGCTTCACACCGGATTACCAGGTTCCCGCAACCGCATGCATGCTCCAGGACAGACTTGGCTGCATACACGCCGCCGCTTTTGATCTGCAGGCTGCCTGCACCGGTTTTGTCTACGCCTCTTCAGTCGCGATGCAATTCATCGCAACCGGCAACTGCAATCACGTGCTTGTGATCGGCGGGGATGTCACAACCAGAATACTCGACTTTACCGACCGTAATTCGTGCGTTCTCTTCGGAGACGGAGTTGGCGCTGCGGTTTTTTCTCCTGCTCAGGGCGATGAAGGAGCTTTTGACAGTCTGCTTGGCGCTGTCGGCAGTGGTGCAGAACACATCATGATTCCGGTGGGCGGCTCGGCTCGGCGCCCAACCGAAGAAGCCATACGCAATCGCGAACATTATCTCAAAATCAATGGTAAAGAAGTATTCAAGTTTTCGACTAAAATTGTGGGCGACATCATCGATGAAATGCTTACCCGAAACAATCTTACGCTCGACGACGTAGCGTTGATAATTCCCCATCAGGCCAACATAAGAATTCTAGAATCTGCGGCCAAGCGCTTTAATTGTCCTATCGAAAAATTTTACGTAAACATAGACCGCTATGGCAATACTGTTGCAGCTTCGATTCCGATGGCTCTGCACGAAGCTCTGGCTGAAGGGCGCATCAAAGAGGGTGACATAATACTGCTTATCGGCTTTGGAGGCGGTTTAACCTATGGCATCATGCCAATCCGCTGGGGAAAATACACCTGCCCCACCTGTTGAAAGCATAATGACCGAAAAATAAGACCCGGCCCAACAGATGTTTTGTTGAAGGCCGGGTTTGTTTTATCTGAGAGATTATTTTATTTCGAGACCAAAAGGCTTGATAGCCTCGGCAAGAACGCCGTGCAGATGCGAGATAACGATTCCATAGTTGGTCACGGCAACACCGGCCTTTTGGCATGCGTCTATTCGCGCCAGAATATCTCTGCGATTGGTCATGCAGCCACCACATTGTATAACGAGATCGTAGCTGTCGAGATTCGCCGGAAAACTTACACCCTGGCAAAAATCAAATGTTACCCCGTCACCATATTTCGCCCGCAACCATTTCGGCAGCTTAACTCTGCCAATGTCGTCTTCCATCTGGTGGTGGGTGCAAGATTCAGCAATCAGTATCCGTGCTTTCGGCCCGACCTTTTCTAGAACAGCGATACCGTTAATATAGGCTTTTAGATCACCTTTATATCGGGCAAAAAGAACAGAAAAACCGGTAAAAGGAATACCGGGCGGTACAGTGGCGGCCACTTTAAAAATCACCTGAGAGTCGGTCACAACCAACGCGGGTGGCTCTTTTAAAGCATCTATCGCTGCCCGCAGTTCGGTTTCTTTAGCTACGACGGTAATAGCCGATGCATCAAGCAGATCTCTGATAGTCTGAACCTGGGGCAAAATAAGGCGCCCTCTCGGAGCTGAGACATCTATCGGAACCACCAGCACCACGACCTGCCCAGGCTTGATAAGATCACCTACGATCACCCCAGAATCAAAGCCTTTGAGCGCCTGCTGCATGCTGACGCTTTTCAGATGATGTATTCCCTCGCCCGTGAGCGAGCTTACAGATTCGGGTTCGACTCCGCAGCTGACAATTTCGTCTTTTAGCGCCTGGCTTAGCGGAGCTGTTTCGCATTTATTGACAACGACAATAAACGGCACCCTGCTCTGATTTAGCATTTCGATCAATTCTTTTTCAGACTGATGCAGCGAATCACATGGCTCAAGCACTACAAGAGCCAGATCAGTCTTTTTCATAACTTTAAGACTGGCTTCAACTCGCTTCTGGCCGAGCTCTCCAACGTCATCCAGACCGGCGGTATCTATCAACACCACGGGTCCGAATGGCAAAAGTTCTATATTTTTGTATACAGGGTCAGCAGTTGTACCAGCAGTAGAAGAAACAAGCGCGATATCCTGATCGGTAATGGCATTAATGAGCGATGACTTGCCAACATTGCGGCGACCAAAAATCGCAATGTGTGGTCTGATACCCCTTGGAGTTGTTTGCATAGATATTTCCTTTTGAAGCGCTCAGGCATAGTTTGTGAAATTTTTCATAACCGATACCAGAGTCTACCCAAAATCTCTCCATTTTTCCAGCACAAAATACAAAA
>SABV01000104.1 GCA_009928855.1 Erysipelotrichia bacterium
GATTTACCCGTGATTGTATCAGTCATGTCTACATCGCCCTTTTCGAAAAGGCCATCACCCCATGGGCTTGGAATCTTACCGCGATCGTCACGAACCCTTATTTTATAGCGCCCGTCGACGATAATCTCCTGCTCCATCAGGTCGGCACCACGATCCGCCAGATCCTGGAGCCGTTCGGCAATCTGCCCACCGGTTATGCCAAACCGGAGTAAAGTCTGCTCATCTGCCGCCAGAATATCTGCAAGCTTGCGATCATCGTAGCCAAGAAACCCCTTGAGAGTTAATACGCCAGGCTGCATTTTCGCCTGAACACGGTCAAAATCAGGTGTCTGCTTCACTGTTTCGTTTCCTTTCTCAAGAGAACTTGTCGTAAAAAATTTGCTCGCGAGGCATGCCCTTGCCGGTAAGTATTTTTTCGCACGCATCTATCATACCCGGACTACCACACAAATAAGCCTCAATATTTGCCATACTGCCGTAATTTCTGGCAACAACATCGGTAATAATGCCGTTTTCATACGGGTGATCGGTAGTGTCGCGCGAGAGTGCCGGTACAAACCTGAACCAGGAGTGCGCCGTTTCGATCGCCTTGAATTCATCGACGTAATACAGATCTTTCTGTGAAACGGCGCCAAAAAAGAATGTCGTTTTGCGATTATTGATACCTTTTTCGGCCATATCTAAAATGATGCTGCGAATTGGTGCCAAGCCTGAGCCACCAGCGATACAAACAATTTCGCGATCGGTATCGCGCAGAAAAAACTCGCCAAAAGGCCCGATCAGTCGCACTTTATCACCCTCTTTGAGATGCTTAAAAACATAAGTAGTAACCATTCCGTTGGGCACATACCTTATTACAAGCTCAAGCGCCTTATTATCGGAGGGGGCAGAGCTGATTGAATATGCCCGAGAAGTAGATTCGCGGACCTCATCGTATGGTTCGCTGAAAAGATTGGCAAACTGCCCGGCCTTAAATCTGATGGTTTCGCCATCTGGAAGCCTGAATCTGAGCCCTTTTATATCATGGGTAAAATCGGTAATCTTCTCGACAGTGGTGACAAATTCTTTTATGCTGAGCAGTTCTTCAGGAACTTCAATTTTTATGTCATTTTTTACCTTAACCTGGCAGGCCAGCCTGACATTACTCCGGCGCTCCTGATCATTCAAATAAGGAGTTTCGGTAGGCAAAAGAGGGCCGCCACCTTCGAGAACCCTGCATTTACAAGTGCCACAACTGCCTCTTCCACCGCAACCAGAGGGAAGAAATAGTTTTTGCCCCGAAAGGGTCGTAAGCAGGTTAGCACCACCTTCGACTTTAAGCGATTTTTCGCCGCTATTAACGTCAATGGTGACTTCACCGTAGTTGGCAAAAAAGAATTCAGCAATCAGCAGCAGAACGGTAAGCACACCACTCAAAGCACTTAACACCAGAATTGCGGTTATTATAGGCGACATGGTTACTATCCTGTCAGTTGATTTTGACTATGCCTGAAAAGCCGATAAAAGCCATGGCAATTATGCCGGTTATTACAAGAGCAATACCCGGGCCTTCAAGCTCGGGAATCACTTTCGATTTTTTTTCCATGCGCGCCCTTATGCCGGCAAGAGCGGCAATAGCCAGCGCCCAGCCTGTTCCTGCGCCGAGACCATAGGCTATCGACTGCATAAACGTATATTGCCTTATAACAAGAAACAACGCACAGCCAAGAATCGCGCAATTAACAGTTATAAGAGGCAAAAATATACCAAGGGCGAGATAAAGCAAGGTGCTGACGCGCTCAATCACCATCTCGATAATCTGTGTAAACGCAGCAATTACAATGATAAAGGCAACATACTGAAGATACTCCAGATCATAGGGCACCAGAAGCTTATGAAAAACAAGCCAGTTAAGGGGTGCGGTGAATGTAGAAACAAAAATTACCGCTGCACCAAGCCCCAGGGAGCTCTTCAGATCTTTGGAAACGGCCAGAAAAGAGCACATTCCAAGAAAGTTGGTAAGCAAAATATTGTTGGTGGTGATCGCGGCAAAAAAAATCACGAAGGGATGAACGCTCTGAATATCCATGTGTTACCCCTTTGCCTTGCCAGTTTTGAAAGCTCTGACTATCCAGATGTATGTCGCCAGAGCAAAAAATCCGCTTGGAGCGATCACCATCATGTTCCATCTCGTCCAACCGGCGGGTATGACCTGAAATCCACAAAAAGTGCCAAGACCAAGCGGCTCACGAATCATGGCTATCGGTAATAAAACCAGCGAATAACCGATTCCGGCACCAATGCCATCAAGAACAGAGTCAAGCGGTTTATTGGCCATGGCATAACCTTCGGTTCGACCCATAACAATGCAGTTAGTAATAATGAGACCCACGTATGGCCCCAGTTCATTGCTTATTTCGGGCAAAAAAGCATCAAGCACGATTTTAATAAAAATAACGTAAGCAGCAATTATCAGCACCTGAATTATCATTCTGATACGGCGCGGAATAACATTGCGCATCAAAGAAACCGTCAGACACGACATCATCAGGGTAAAAATCAGCCCCAGGCACATAACCATGGTATTTTTGACAAGGTTGGTGACGGCAAGAGCCGAACAGATACCAAGAATCTGACCGATAACCGGGTTTTCTTCCCACAACATTCTTTTGAGGGCAGCAATACCCTTGGCAGAACCATTACTCACTGGCCAGCCCTCCCTTCTTTCAGAGCGATAAAGGTTGCGACAGTATTGTTAACAATCTTTTCGATGGCGTTTGAAGTGCCCGTAGCGCCCGTGATCCCATCGATTTCATCGACATTAGCGGCAGAGCCTTCGGCGACAACTTTAAGCCTCAGACCGTCTAGCCTGATCTGCGCAAAGGGCTTGTTTTTGAAGCGGGCTTTGAATTCTGCCTCGCTGATGCGCCCGCCCAGACCCGGAGTTTCACCGTGTTGCGTAAATTCAATGCCTGAAATAGTTCGGCTCTGCATATCCAGAGCAATGAATCCAAAAATGTTATCCCAAAAACCCTGACCCTTAAAGGCAACGACAAACAGTTCGCTATCGCTGTTTTTGAGGCGATAACACTCGGGAGCCGAGTCACCAAGGTCAATTTTTAATGTTTCTGCTGCGAACAAAGATGGAACAGCGTCTTCGCCAACGGTGGCGGCAGTATTAAGCAGACCAAACAAAGCAAGAATAACTTTCTGCCGGGCAATTGTTCTGTTTCTATCGATTCTTTCTTTAAGAAGTGCATTTACGCCACTGAGCATAAAAGTGAAAACGGCGGTCGCCAGAATAGAAAACATCACGGTTCTGATCTTTTCGTTCACGCCGATTTCTCCTTCTGGCGCTTTTCATATTCGACGACTGCAATCTCGATAAGCGGCCCAAAAGTATTGCCAAGAAGTATGGCAAACATAAAACCTGCATTAAAAGCCGAAAGAGTTCTGATAATAGCGGCAAGAAAACCTATAAGCACAGAGTATATCCAGCGCGCCCGACTGTTCATCGGCGCCGTGATCGGCTCTGTAACCATGAATACCACGGCAAAAAGAGTGCCACCACCAAAAATATTTATCAGATAACTCTGCATCAAAGGCATCACATCAAGACCAACAGCATGCAGAAGCAGCTTGGCCAGCAAAATACCGACAAATGGGCCAAGCAGAAGCGGAATAAACAAAACTTTCTGGTAGATCAGCATGGCCATTGCCAGCAGGATAAGAATAGCGCTGGTTTCACCCAGCGAGCCATTGATATTGCCGACAATCAGGCGACCGATGGAAATATTCTCAAAAGCCTTGAGCGCTTTTTCGGCTTCTACCGGCTTCTGGGCGACCAAAGCCTCGCGACGACTCAGGTTCAGACGTTTAACCGCAGTCAAAGTCGTAGCGCTGGTGACACCATCAACATTGAACATGCTGGTATCAACGGCAGCAGTGCGCGCAGTAGAAGTAAAAGCCGCAAATCCGGCAAAGCCGCCCTGAAACGGTACATACCATGTGGCCGCCAGAGCAGCCGGAAAACTGATATATAAAAAGCAACGCCCAACCATTGCCGGGTTGAAAATGTTTTTACCAAAACCACCAAAGACCATTTTGGCAAAAATAACGCAAAAAAAGCCGCCCACAGCAATCTGCCAGAATGGAACATTAGGAGGGCTTATCAGGCCCAGCAAAGCTCCGGTTACCAGCGCGGCTGCGGAGGCAGGTTTCCCTTCGCGACGCGTAAAGAGATATTCTGCCAGCCAGCAGCAAAACATCGAGAAAAACACATATACGGCGGCACGCCAGCCAAAGTTATAAACAGCGCCGGCCAGAGGCAGGCAGAGAGCAGCAAGCATGCTGATCTGGGGCTTCTGATACTGAACATATTGTTTAAGAAAAGCTGTCATAAAACCTCAAATGCACAATGGATTCAAGACCCGGCAGCCGAAGAAGCGATGGCTTCTTTGATCAGCACAAGACAATTTTCGGCATGAGTCACAGGTATTGAATGGCCGGCATCTTGCAATATTCTGATCTGTGCGCCGGGAATAGTGTCGGCAATAAGTTTTTTTTGGGCTTCGGCAGAGCAGACCATGTCTTTGTCGCCAATAAGGGCAACAACCGGGCACTCCAGCGATTTGATGCCTTCGTGCACTTCTTTAAGAGTCGTAAGCATGGCATTTTTATCTGTCATCATTGCCATGAGAGTTTCGAACCTGGTATAGCGCGGAAGCCATGTTTCGAGAAAGTCTGCCGGAACGGCAAGCGGCGAAAAAACATTTTCGATGTGTTTTTGCATGCGCGTCTGAGAAAGCAAAGGAAGGATGATACCAAGAATAGTACCGAGCAGAGCTCCCTTGGCCAGTTCAGGCAATGAAGAAGGTTTTTCTGAGGGGTTGTCGGGCATAAGGTATGGAGCAAGCATTATTACGCCCTTAACCTTTTCGGGGTATTTAACGGCAATTTTGCAGGCGATAAAAGCCCCCATAGAATAACCGAGCAGCCAGGCTTTGCCGCCACACTTCTGGTCTATGAGCTGCGCATATATCTCGGCATCGAGCCAGGGATCGTTGTTTTCATCGATGAGTTCGTCGCTTGACATGTGACCGGGACGATCAGGAGCAACAAGTTTTATACCTGCATCCGCAATTTTTTCGATAATAGCCGAAAAATCTTTGCGACTACCGGGGTTGCCATGGAGAAAAAGAACATTTTCACCTTTTCCGGCTTCTGAAAGCGAAATTCGAGTGTCTTTTATCTCTACCGCCGAAGTTTGTTCGAGAAAACTCATTATTTACCTCAGATTATATTTTTCACATTTTACCACAAGGGGCACATCGCACAACAGGTATATCAAAAAGCAAACCCACATGCAGCGCCCGGCTTTTTTTTTACCAGAAGAAATGATAAAATGAGTCTAGTTGGGTCGGCTTTAATTAATGTGCTCCAGCATAAAAGGAAATACTTAGCAGTTTATGAAAATTCTTTTGATTCAGCCAAGCGGAACCGTACACAGATTCAGGATAGGCAACTTCCCCAAATCATTGCGCTACGCACCCTTGACTCTTACAACACTGGCCGCCCTTGTTCCTCAAGAGCTCGATATCGAGGTTGAAATTTGTGATGAGGGTGTTCAGCTTGTAGATTTTGAGGCTCGCCCTGACTTGATAGGTATTACCATAATTACCGGCACTGCTCCCCGCGGCTACGCAATCGCTGACCATTTCAGACGACGTGGCATACCAGTCGTAATCGGCGGAGTCCACGCCACTCTGTTGCCCGATGAAACCTCGCAGCACGCCGACAGTGTTGTTGTCGGATTCGGCGAAGAAACATGGCCCCAGCTTATTCGTGATTTCAAGGCCGGCAAAATGCAAAAAAAATACATCGGCCTCAAAGCTCCTTCATTTAAAAACTATCCGATTGCCAGACGCGACCTCTTAAAAAAAGAAGGTTACATTACCACATCCACAATATGGGCAACACGTGGCTGCCTGAACGACTGCGACTTCTGTTCGATACCCGCGACCTGGGGCAAGAATTTTTACATGCGCCCGGTCGAAGACGTAGTAGCAGAAGCAGCCTCATTACCCGGCAAAGAATTTGTACTTCTCGACCCCAGCCCGATGGAAGACCCTGCTTATGCCAAAGAGCTTTTTCGTGAAATGAAAAAGATAAATAAACAATGGTTCGGCCTCTCTACCACCAAAATAGGAGAAGACCCCGAGCTGATGAAAATTGTTGGCGAGAGCGGATGCAAGGGCCTTCTGATTGGCTTTGAGTCTGTTAATCAAATGTCTATTGGCTCCATTCAGAAGAATCATAATTCAGTCAATTTTTATATAGACCTGGTTAAGCGCATGCACGACCATGGCATGGGCGTACAAGCCTGTTTTGTGTTTGGTCTTGACGACGACAAACCAGATATTTTTAAACGCACCGTCGACTTCTGCGACAAAGCCTATGTCGATCTGCCACGCTTTTCGACCTATACCCCTTTTCCCAACACAGGCGCCTATCGCAAGCTTAGCGCCGAAAACCGCATTCTAACTAACAACTGGTCGTTATATGACGTCGAACATATCGTGATTCAGCCCAAAGGCATGACCATAGACCAGATTCAGAATGGCCTTCTCTGGGCCTGGAACCATGCCTATCGACTGCCCTCAGTCGCGAAGCGTCTACTCGGTTCTAGAACATCAACAAGCTTTGCCATCGCACTGAATCTGGGTTATCGATCCTATGCAAAACGCCTTGGCGAGATGACCAACCGCATGCTACAGGATGACGTCAACGAAGGGATTCCCATAGCATGAAAAAATTGACCCTGATCATGCCTTCGATCGGGCGAAAACCAGGGCAGAAATATGTTTCGACCTGGCAGATGGAACCCCTGGTGCTTGCCGTTCTCGCCTCTCTTACCCCCCACGATTGGGAGGTAACCATCCAGGACGACCGTGTCGAAACAATAAACACCGACCAGCCCGCCGATCTTGTCGGAATAACTGTTGAAACCTATACCGCACGACGTGCTTATCAAATAGCCGCTGCTTATCGTAAGCGCGGTGTTCCCGTAGTAATGGGCGGTTATCACCCCACTCTCTGGCCAGATGAAGTGCAGAATCATGCCGATGCGATCGTTGTCGGACCGGCAGAAGGAGTCTGGGCGCAGGTCCTCGCTGACGTTATCAGTGGAAATTTAAAAAAACGCTATGACGGCCCGGTTGACTTTCCCTGGAGCGGCGTTTTTCCCAGGCGGGGGGTTTATGGCAATAAAAACTACCTGCCCCTGGCGCTGGTTGAGTTCTCGCGCGGATGTTCACACCATTGCTCTTTCTGCTCGATCACCTCGTTCTCTAAAGGCAAGCACTATTTCAGACCACCCGACGAAGTTGCCGAAGAAATTCGCCAAACCGGCCAGAAAATTGTTTTTCTCATTGATGACAATATTGCCGCCAACCCGATGGCAGTATTCGACCTGTGCAGGGCCCTTAAGCCTCTTAACGTCAAGTGGGTCACCCAGATCAGCGTTGAAGCTGCTGCAGACCCAAAACTTATTGGAGCAATGTCAGATGCCGGCTGCGTTGGTGTTTTGATCGGCTTCGAATCACTGCGCTCAGACCTGCTTTGTAGCCTCAACAAAAAAAGCAACGATTCCATCGAGCTTTACGAACGCGCTCTCGCCGTATTGAAGACAAATCATATCTGCGTTTACGCCACATTTCTTTTTGGCATTGATGGAGACGACGCAAGCTCTTTTCCGCGCACCCTCGACTTTGCCATGAAGCATCAGTTTTTTCTTGTGGCGTTTAACCATCTGGTACCATTTCCGGGTACCGCATTATATGGGAAACTTGCGGCGCAGGGTCGCATGATTTCAGATGCCTGGTGGCTCGAAGAAAATTTCAGATTCGGCCAGGTGCCTTTCAAACCAACCATGATGACGCCTGATGAGCTGGCAGAAACCTGTCGGCGGTTTCGCCGCAAGTTCTATTCTATGCGTTCGATAATAAGGCGCGGCCTGGCCCCGCAAACAAATATGCAAAGCTTTGCCAACGCGCTGCTTTATTTCACCCAGAATTACTACGGGCGCCGGGAAGTCGATGAAAAATTCGGTATTCCTCTCGGGTTTCCAGAAGAAAACCACCTGCTAAAACCCTGATATAACCGGAGCCATCGCTTGTCGAAAACCATCGAACACTTAGCCTTCAGCTCAAGCTCTGATATTGCCAACACCGAAACAGCAGCACTTGACGCTGAGATCAGAGAACTGGCGCGACAATGCAAAATGCCTTCTGCCAACATTGAGCTCGACTACCAGACCGAGCCTTCTTTTTTTTCGGCGCTGGCTCAATATGGCGAACAGCATGATCTGGTGCTGATAAAGCCCGAAAGCTTTGCCGGGCTGGCCGGTATGGGTGTAAGGTCAATTCGCCGCAGCTACCTCGGCGGGCAGCCGGCTAACATCGGCTACTTACACCACCTGCGTTTTCACCCCGACATTCGCGGTGGCTCATTTCTTGCCAGAGGCTACAAAGCTTTCAGACAGATTTTTAATGCCCAGCCACTTGTAACAACCTTGACGTCAATACTTGAAGACAATATCAACGCCAGAAAACTGCTGGAAAATGATCGAGCCGCCGGGTATATGCCTCGTTATCAGCCAATATCGCGTTTTATGACAGCGCTGATTCCGCTCTCTGGCCCGGGAAACCGATGGCCCATTAAGTATCGCAGCATGCGCGAAGATCTGCCCTGTCAGATACGCACGTTGCAGGAATCTGATTTGCCGGATCTGCTCAAATTATTTGACGAATCCGGAAAATATAATGACGGCGCGCCACGCTTTTTTGCTGACGATTTTTCTGGCAGCCACACAAACACACTTCCTGGCCTGAAAATAACAGATATGGTCGGGGTTTTTCACCAAAACGAACTATTGGCTGCAATCGGCATCTGGAACCAGCAGCATTACCGCCAGATAGTGCTTTTGCAACTATGCAAAAGCTTGCGCAGCCTCAGCAATTTATGGCAACTGGGCAGCAATATCTGGGGAAAATGCCCGATACCGGCACCCGGAAACCCGGTCAACGTTGTACTTTTTGATCCATGGTGCATCAAGCCCGGCATGGAAGCGGAACTTATGCCAATGCTGATCAAAGCGGCAGTAAGGGAAGCGCAAAAACGCGGCGCTCTTTTTGCAGCTCTGGGTATTGCAGAAAAAAACCCCGCAATAAAAGCATTAAGGAGTGTTTTTTTTATCTCATACTGGAGTATCATTTATCAGGTATTCTGGCCCGAAACCGGTTCTTATGAATTTGGCAGAAAACAAATGCAGATCGCCAACCTTGGGGCATTATGAAAATCGACTCAGAAAAAAATAAAATATTGAATGGTCGGGTAATCGCCGTTTCTCAGATAGATGCCACACTAAAAGACGCCATGTTTGCCCTGATGCAACAGTTTTATCACAGCGAAAAACCGGCATTTCTGAATGATCTGAGTAACAAAACCGCCGCCGTTATTCTCGAAGATCCCCAGGGCGTTCTCAGGGGGTTTACCTCTGCAGCTTTATTTGACCTGAGCGTAAACGGTAAGCCGGTTAAGATTCTATTCAGCGGCGATACGATTATACATCCAGATTTTTGGGGAAGCCTTGAACTGCCCAGGGTGTGGGGCAAATTCATGTATGAAACTCTCCAAAAATGTGGTGAGACACCGTTATACTGGTTTCTTATTTCGAGCGGCTACAAAACTTACCGATTTTTGCCGGCTTATTTTCTTGAGTTTTTTCCACGCTTTGATTGTGACACGCCACCCACAATACAGAAAATACTGGATGCAGCAGCGACCAGTATTTTTGCCAACCGCTACGAAGCTGATCAAGGCATTATTAAACTACAGCATCCGACACCGTTAAAAGCAGGCATCAGCGACCCGACCGAAGAACGTTTGCAAAACCCGCATATTGCTTTTTTCCTGCAGAAAAACCCAGGCTATATCGCCGGCGACGAATTGGCGTGCCTTACGCAATTAACCTGGGAAAATTTTAAGCCTTTTGTCAAAAGACTTTTAAAGCGGTAATGACACACGCCAATTTATTATGCACCCTTATTCAGGGCGCCTGGATGGGTGCATGCCTGAAAGAGGCCATGCACTTCAGACGCTCTGCCAACAATCCGCTTCGAACTGTACAACACAACACCCTTAGAGAGATTCTAAGCAAAGCACAACACACGGAATACGGCAAAAAGAATGGTTTTGCAGGCATCAGAAGCATCGACGACTTTCGCAGTCGAGTTCCGGTTAATGATTATGACGATCTGCAACCATGGATAAACAAAATTGCTGACGGCAACCAGCAGATCCTGACAGATGACCCGGTAATCATGTTCGAAGAAACAAGTGGCACTACCGGCGGAACTCGTCTTATACCATACACGAGTGGCCTGCAACGCTCGTTTAACCGCGCGCTGCACCCCTGGCTTCTTGATCTTCATCTGCACATTGGCAATCTATGGGGCGGGCCGGCATACTGGGTGGTCACTCCCAAAACCGGCACATTAAAAAAAACAGCCGGCGGAGTTCCGATAGGCTTTGCCGCAGATTCCGATTATTTCGGCAAATGGGCAAAGCCTCTAATTAAAGCGATAACAGTTGTTCCAGAAGAAGCGGCACTGATTGGAAACCTCGAAGCCTGGCGTTATCTTACGGTTCTGCACCTTGTACGCAACGATAATCTGCGTCTAATTTCGTTATGGAACCCGACTTTTTTTACCGCACTGATAAAGTCAATTGGCGAATGGTCAGAGTCACTCGCAGCAGACCTGGCAAATGGCAATGGAGCAAAAGCAATGCCCGAACGGGCATATCTGCTTAAAAAAGCGGTCAAAGCTCTTGATGCAAAACAATACAGTGAATTTGCCAGAATACTATGGCCACGCATGGCTCTTATATCAACGTGGACTGAAGCAGAAGCGGCATCTGGAGCCGAACAACTGCATAGTTTTTTTCCGGAGGCACGATTTCAGACCAAGGGGCTGCTGGCTACCGAGGGTGCTGTTACATTGCCAATGTTTGGAGCAACGGCACCCGTTCTTGCCGCCAGATCGTCATTTTTTGAATTTGAGGAAGGTGAAGAAGGTTGCGGCAAAATTAAACTGGCAGACGAGCTCGTGCCTGGCGGCAAATATCGGGTAATAATGACGACATTCGGTGGACTTTACCGCTATCGTCTACATGACGTGGTAGAAATGCGCGGTTGGTGGCGAAATCTGCCAGCCCTGATTTTTTGCGGCAAAGAACCGATGGTATCTGATCTTTGCGGAGAAAAACTGAACGCGGCCCACATCAAAAAAATTATCGAACAAATACATGTTCGCGCCGCTTTTCTGGCCCCGGAAAAGCCACAGAACGGCATGTTACCATATTATGTTCTGTTTATTTCGGACCCTGACAACATTGTTCACACCCCAGATATTGTCGCCAGGCTTGAGATGGGATTGAGCGAGAACATACACTACCGATGGAGCCGTGAA
>SABV01000495.1 GCA_009928855.1 Erysipelotrichia bacterium
TTCGCTTAAATCGGCTTTGGCGGGTCGTGACAGAGCATTGTTGCTGTCTCTTTTTCATGCAGCCACTGACAGGGTTCGTCTGCAACTCTGGCGATGGCTGGAAGCTTATGAGCCCCGTAGTTTGTGGTTGCTGAACCCGGTGTTTTGCGCGGTTGGTCTTTCTCCTCTCGACACTTTAAAGGGGATGGGTTCGCACCGTGAACGTTATCTCGGGGCAATTCTGGCCAATCCTTACAGTGGTTCTATTTATCAGCGTGTTCTCAACAGCTGAAAATAAGAAAGGAGTTTTTGCCGTGAATTGTAAAAAATGTCCTCTGAATATTGACTCTCCAAATTTTAAACCGGTTATGTTAAAGAAGGTGCCTCTACAGTTGCGTGCTTTGTTTATCTGCAACGATGGATGCAGCATCGAAACGGGCAATAAAAGCCTTTTTGATTGCTCAGACCTGTGTGGCAGAGATTTGTGGGTGTTGTCGTTTGTGGGTTGTAATGAGCGTTTCGCAGTAGAAAAAGCAGCCGACACTCTAGATAAACTCGTCGCCGGAGGGCACTCAGAGCTTTTGTGTAATCTTTTTGAGAACGCTTCTTATGAAGTTCGGCGTGATCTGTGGTTGCGTATGACTTGTAATTACCCCGAGCGACTATATATGTTCGATACATTATTTGAGCGTGAATCTCTAGCGCCTCTCGAACCAGGTCAGTTTCCTGATGAATTTCATATATATCAGCACCAGATGTTATTTGGCCGGGCGGCTTCAATGACAGGCATCGATGATTTATAATTGCTTATGGAAAAATACAGACTGAAAATGTTAATCTCTGGCGGCCAGACGGGTGTTGATCGCAGCGCTCTCGATTTTGCCATGCTGGCATGCATCCATTGTTCTGGATGGTGTCCGCTTGGGCGCAGAGCCGAAGATGGGGTTATTCCAGCAAAGTATTCTCTGATCGAAACTTCTTCACCTTTGTATCAGCATCGTACCCGGTTAAATGTTAAAGATTCTGATGCTACGCTTATATTTACAGATGGCGGTTGCTCCAGGGGTACTGCCCTGACCGTCAAATGTTGCCAGCTTATGCAAAAGCCTTATCTGACAATCTTTGTCAGCGATTTTTCAGACTCACTGCGTTTGAATATTTTGCAATGGTTGCAAAAATTCAAGCCCGAAATACTCAATATTGCCGGGCCTCGCTTAAGTGAATGCCCTGCTGCCAGAAAGTATGTGTTTAATATTCTTGCCGAACTCCTCTGTTCGGCAGAATGCCCGCCCCCCGTCTGGCCACCTGAACGACCCTCCTCACCATCTCTTCCTTTTTTGTCTTGAGCACTCACTGCAAATAACAGGCGATTTGTACGCCAGCCCCTCTACTGTTGGTATGACAATAAAAATCAACAGCTGAATTGTTTGAATTCGTGTGCTAGAATCGGTGCGACAATAAAAAATGTCAGAGTGGCCTGTAACACGCGCCAAAGCATGAAAGGAACACGATATGTGCGGAGTGATTGGACTTGTTTTGTCTAAAGATTCTGAAAAAATGGGGCAGACTGCCTGTCAGTTATTGCGAATGCTCGAATATCGCGGCTACGATTCTACGGGGGCTATCATTCAAAACGCCGTCGGCGATATCAGACTGAAAAAAGACGTTGGCGCGCCAAGCAAGGTCGTTTATGATCTGGGCGTCGATAAACTTGCCGGTCACATATTTTGCGGGCAGGTTCGCTGGGCCACTTTTGGTGCAGTAACCAGAGAAAATGCTCAGCCTCACGAGGTAAAGTGCCATACTCATATTTATGGCGCTCATAATGGTAATATTACCAACTGCCTGCAGCTCAAAGAATGGCTGCTGTCGACCGGGCACAAAGTAGCCAGCGATAATGACGGTGAAATGGTTGTGCATACCGTCGAACATTTTTTTGCCGAAGAGCTCAGATTTAAGGATGAAAACGACCGGGCTATCAGATATGAAGCTCTTAAAAATGCAGTGGTAAAAGCTTGCCAGAAAACCACAGGCTCGTTTGCTGCGGTAATTGTTGACCCGGTTGCGCGTCGTACGGTTGCGATAAAGGCTGGCAGCAGTCTTTACCTTGGCAAGGGTTATAATGATGACCTTGATGATTTTTTCATCGCATCTTCAGATCTTGCTTCAGTATTGCAATTGACCAGGGTTTTGATTCCAATCAAAGAAAAACAGTTTGCCATATTTGACAGCGGCAAC
>SABV01000496.1 GCA_009928855.1 Erysipelotrichia bacterium
GTTGCCTTTGAAAGTTCCATCAGGATAACCCTGAAGGATGCCTTTGGCAGCCAGTTTGTTTACTGCGTCATATGACCAGTGTGAAAATGGAACATCAGAGAATGGGTTTGCACTTGCGGCTACGGCTGAAAGAACCATAACAGCTACGAGAAGCATTGAAATACGTTTCATAATTTTCCCCTATAAGGTTTAAGTTTAATTTCTACCTACGGGGTTTCGCCTTTTTGGGTCTTGCAGAGCTTCTCGACTAACCGATCTCATCAAGTGTCCTTGTTTCCTTTAATGTTTTCGGCCGATCTATATACTCTATCTTTGATCCAATCGGGTTCATCCCCTCGGGTGTTTAACACACCCTGAATCTTGGCGCATTTTACAGGCTACCTCTAAGAGTTACACCCCCTTCCGTTGACACCTGTCAAATACATCATGCCATGATCCTTAATGCGAGATAGTAGTTGCATACATATAATTTGTCAAGCACTTTTTTTTATTTTATTTTTATTTTTCACCCACATGCCCTCTGTCTGCTCAAAAAATTTCAGCGTTTTTATATTTTATGACAAAATCACGCACCCAGATGGCTAGAGATTGATATCGCGATGAATTCTTGAAGTAGAAATACGATCGCCGGTTATTTCTTTAAACAGATATTCGGCAAAGGCCACAGAACGATGGCGACCGCCGGTGCAACCAATACCGATCTGCAGGCGCGTCTTGGGCTCGCTGATAAACAATGGAATCTGAAACTCGATGAAATCTTTAAGCTTCTGCGCATATTGCTTTGCCATGTCAGAAGAAAAAATATAGTCGCAAACCTCTTTATTTATGCCGGTAAGAGTCTTAAGCTGGGTTATGTAATACGGATTTGGCAGAAACCTGACATCAAAAATAAGGTCACAATCAAGCGGCACGCCATGTTTAAAACCGAAACTGACAAACACAACCGACATAGAACGCGGACCGACAAAGCCCTGCGCAAAACGGCGGATTTCTTCTTGAAGTTCGCGACCATTGAGACTGGTTGTGTCGATAATAAAGTCGGCTTTTTCACGAGTAAGCTCAAGCAGGGAACGTTCTTCGCGAATGTCGTCGCTAACCCGGCCGCCACGATTTAAAGGATGTTTGCGCCTTGTCTCAGAGAATCTTCTGATGAGAGAGTCATCTGAGGATTCAAGAAACAAAATTTTAACTTCAACATTCATTCTTTTAACTTCATCAATAGCTTCGAACAGCTTGCGAAAAAAACTACCGCCGCGAGCATCGATAACCACAGCAATTTTTGTCAGGCGACCGTTCGACTCAAGGCAGATCTGAATGAATTTAGGCAAAAGAGTCGGAGGCACGTTATCCATGCAGAAATATCCCGAATCTTCAAAAAAATGCGATGCTGTCGACTTGCCGGCTCCCGAAAGGCCGGTGATAATTATCAATTGTAAAGGTGATGACTGTTCCATTGTTATCCCATTATGTCGAGAACCAGACCACGGATATCATCAAGACTTGCAAGCAGACCAACGGCCTTGCTCTCTGTGAGAGTCTCACGGGTAAGAGATTCTACCTCTGCCTCGGCCTTATTTACAAGCTGATATACTTTCTGTTCACCATCTTTTTTATCACCAAATTCTTCTTTAAGCGATAAAAATTCATCTTTGAGTTTCTTGAGAAACATTTTTACCGAATCTTTGTAAGAATTCAACAAGCCTTCTTCGGGCGATCTGATGAATTTGTCACCGCGAGCCTTAACTATTTCGACAAGCTCCTTCATGTCGCCATCGAAAATTTCGAGTCTGGCTTCTTTCATGTTTGCCATAAAAACACCTGACTGAGTTTTGCCGGAGGTTGCAGGCTTACCGACGCCAGGCTTAGCACCAAGACCGCTTTTGTCTATTTTCACAGACATCATTCAATACCGCAGAGCACAACTCGGTTACGCCCCGCATCTTTAGCCTTATAAAGAGCATTATCTGCTTTCTGAATCAACTGGTCCTTGCTGTCGGCATTAAGCGGAAATCCAGCTACTCCAATTGAAATAGAGCATTTAACCGGCGGCTGCCCGGGTATGATTGAAGGAAAATCATAATGCGCCACATCGCGTCTTATGCGGTCTGCAACTATTTTTGCGTCAGCCTGAGTCGTTTCTGGCAAAATTATGGCAAACTCTTCGCCGCCGTATCTAGCGGCAATATCGGTATTACGAACATTTTTGCGCAT
>SABV01000497.1 GCA_009928855.1 Erysipelotrichia bacterium
GCAACATTTTGTTTTAAACGAAAAATAAACTCTTTACCATCAGCAGAAACGCTCCAGGATTCGGCAAGATTGCCGACAAGATTCATCTTTTCGTCGTAACGAACGAGACCGTCAAATACTTTAGCCTGAACGGTAGCCTCGTTTACATCGACCCCACGCGCCGGGTCAAGGTTTACCGGTTCACTCGAAAGATAGCCTGAAAAAGTTCCCTGAAAAGTTGAAGGGTTTGTTTCGGCCGGGGAGTTTAGCAGCAAATTGGTCACAAAAGCCATTAAACCGATAAAAACCGTCGAAAAGAGAATTCGTTTCATGTTGCCACCTGCGCATAAGATTTTTTTCTCTTTTCAAGTAATCGGCAAGTCAGGGTCTTTGCTTTAATTCTGCGCTTATTTCTTCGCCACAAACAGATAAAACAGCGACAGAAGCGGGTAGACCGGCTCGCGGCAAAGTTGGGCTTCCGGGGTTTATAACGAGCAGACTGTTTTCTTGATTTATCAGAGAAATATGTGTGTGCCCATAAACCAGCACCCGACTGCGCTCAGAAAGAGCAGCGCGGGCTGTTCCGGCACGATGTGCGACGGTGAGCAAACCACAGCCGATTTCTACCGACAGAGTAGTTGGCACATCGAAAGAACCGGTATCACAATTGCCACGCACCGCATAAACAGGTGCAATTGTTGCCAATTCACCTAAAAATTCAGGGCGCTCCACATCGCCGGCATGCACAATCATGTCGACACCTGAAAACGCCTGCCGAACCCATTCCGGCACGATACAATTATGCGGATTGACAACATGGGTATCAGAAATTATGCCAATTTTCATAAATACCTGCTTGCATTACGTCGAAATATCATTGAAAATTACCTGCAGAGGTTATCTTAAACTACGATGTTTTAAAGGATTTAACAAGATGTCAGAAACAGAAAACAACAACAGCAAAATAGACATACAGGCATTGATAAAACAAAAACTCGCCTCTGTCGAGCCATTTATCGAAAGCATAACCGTAAAACGTTTTATTGGCACCTTTATCGACATGGTCCTGATTGCGGTGCCAGCCGTTCTGATTGCCCTGCCGGCAACGCTTTTGCTGCCAGCATCACCGGTGAATTTTGGTGCGCTGTTCAATTGTCTGATTTTTTGTGCCGCTGCCGGCCTTGTGCTGGTCAAAGACATGCCGTTTCAATTTTCAATATTCGACGGCCAGACCCCGGGCAAAAAATCAATGCATTTGCGTGTTACAGACCTTGAAGGCAAACCGATAACCATGCAGATGTCGATAATGCGCAACATCATACCGGCGTCGCCGTTCATTATCTCAGCACTTTCGACGCTTCTGTATGTATTGCCCATACCGCTCATACCCGGCCTGGCCAGCCTTTTTATAATTCTGCCGCTCTTTCTGCTGACAACTTTTGCCAACCTTTTCGAACTATACAAAATTTATACAGGCGCACAGAATCGCCGCTGGGGAGACAATCTCGCCGGCACTATTGTAATAAACGACTGAGCACTTAGCGGCGGCCTTACAAAATTCTGGTCACCGGCTACCGGAATGCTGTATATTTAGCATTGCCATGAATCGAAACCATGCAATACTGGCGCTTATCGCTCTGCTCAGCTTTCCGTTGATCTATCTGTTCACACCAGACAGCAAACCGGGAAGCATTTCGTCGCTTGAAGGGGTCGCGCTATCTAATCTCTCCGGGCAAAAGTTTCGCCTCGCCGGGCAGTTTACCGCAAAACCAATGCTTCTCGTCTTCTGGTCAGTTACCTGTGGCACCTGTATCGAAGAAATACCATTCATAATCAAGCTCAACCAGGCGCTTAAAGACAGACTCACCATCATAGGCGTCCATCCTCCGGGTTTTCCGATAAAAAAAATTCAGCGATTCATAAAAAAATTTCCGGAGCAGATTCCATACCTGCTCGCAATAGATGATCAAAGCACGCTAATAAGAACATACGACGTCAGTGTTCTGCCACGCGTATTGCTAATAGACCGTCAAGGCAGAATTCTTTATGACCACCTTGGCTATTCACCAGACAACGAAAAGGAAATTGAAGATGCGATCATATCAAAACTTTAGATTGCTCCCGCTTATTTTCTTCGCCATATTTTTTTCGCTCACGATCACATTTCTGCAGGCTGCCGCACCTCAGGAAAATGCAAGCGCGGGCGCACTGCTTTTGCCGGGCGTTGTGGC
>SABV01000498.1 GCA_009928855.1 Erysipelotrichia bacterium
TTTTTTTGCATGGGTTGATATAAATTAACGGTCTTATCTGGTAGTATAATCTTCGAAAAAATATCTGCTGGAGAAATTTTGATGAGTGATAAAGTTTTTGCAGAATATATCGAGATTATGGCGCCTCTTTCTGGTTGCATCGTGCCTCTTGAGACTGTTCCTGATCCTGTTTTTGCGCAGAAACTTGTCGGTGACGGTGTTTCCATCGATCCTGTTTCTAATATTCTGAGAGCTCCTGTGGCCGGTGAAATTATTCAGCTTCACTCGGCATCACATGCCTTGACGATTAAAACGGTGCATGGCATCGAAATTCTTATCCATATTGGTCTTGATACCGTCAAGCTTGGCGGCAAAGGATTTGAATGCTTTGTTAAAAAGGGCGATAAAGTTTCGCTGGGTCAGAATCTGATAAAATTTAACGCAGATTTTGTTGCTACCAATGCTAAAAGTCTACTGACACAGGTGCTGGTCGCCAATCCTGAGTCTGTAAGCGAACTTAAGCGTGAATCAGGTAGTGTCGAAGTTTTTGATGATATCATTTTTTCACTTATTCCTTCTTCGGCAGTTTTGACACCTGACTCTTCAGTAGTTGCAACGCAGAGAATCGTTTCGGATTCGGTGATTGTGATAAATCCTTCTGGTTTGCATGCCAGACCGGCCTCGGTTCTGGCCTCTCTGGCACGTCAATTTGACTGTGAAGTTGTTTTGCAAAAGGGCGATAAAACAGCCAACGCCAGAAGTGTTTCGGCAATAATGGGCCTCGAAATAAACATGAATGATAAAATTGTTCTGGTGGCAACCGGCATAGATGCTCAAAAAGCTGTCGATCATATTTTGCCCCGGTTAAAAGAGGGGCTGGGTGAAAATCTTGCAGCTGCCGCTGAAGAGCAGAAGATTGAATATAAAAAACCTCAAAAGGCCAGTGTCGGGCAGCTTGCCGGTATTGGAGCATCGCGCGGTGTGGCAATCGGGCGTGTTCTCAAGCTGCGCGCCGAAAAATACGACATTCCAGAAAACGGCCGTGGCAGCAAATTTGAGCAGGCTGAATTCAGCAATGCTATAAAACGCGCGATTTTACAGCTTTCGTCTCTGTGTGACAAGCTTAAGCGCAGCGGAAACCCCGAACGAGCAGCAATTTTTGCGGCCCATTCCGAACTGCTTGATGACCCAGAACTTCTTTCGCTTGTAGAACGTGGTATTCTGGCCGGCAAAAGTGCAGCCTATGCCTGGCACGGAGCTTTTAACGCCCATGCAGAGCGCCTGCAGAGTCTCAATAACCAGTTGCTTGCAGCCCGGGCTAACGATTTGCGCGACCTTGGATACCGGGTTTTGCGTATTCTGCTGTCGATAGAAGAAAAAAATCTTAATATTACCGAAAAACAGGTTATTATCGCCGAGGATTTGACTCCTTCAAACATCATCAATATCGATAAAAATATGGTAATTGCCTGCTGCACGATTTCAGGCGGGGCCACCTCGCATGTGGCTATTCTTGCCCGTTCGATGGGCTTGCCGGCGATTGTTGGTCTTGACCCTGCCGCTTTAGACCTTGAAGACGGTCTTATGGTTGTGGTCGATGGCAATAACGGCTTGTTGACCCTTCAGCCAGATGAAGCCGAAGTAAAAGCGGTCGAAACAACGATGGTTGCCGAAGAAAAAAATCGAGAAACTGAAAAAAAAGCAGCATCTACAGCAGCTGTAACGAGAGATGGCGTCGAAATCCGTGTGGTTGCAAATATTGGCGATATTGCTTCGGCAGATCAGGCGGTCGAACTTGGGGCAGAAGGGGTGGGGTTGCTGCGTTCTGAATTTTTATTTATGAATCGCGCAGTTGCGCCGACAGAAGATGAACAGTATGAAGCTTATGCCAGTGTGGCCCAAAAAATGGGGAAAGATCGTTTTGTTATCATCAGAACTCTCGATGTTGGCGGCGACAAGCCCCTTTCCTATCTTCCTATTCCGAAAGAAGAAAATCCCTTTCTGGGTGAACGCGGTATCAGGGTTTGTCTCAATCGTCCAGAAATCTTTATAACTCAACTCAAAGCTATCTTGAGAGTATCTAAGCAATACGATGTCAGAATTATGTTTCCTATGATTGCCGATATTTCAGAATGGCGTCAGGCTCGGCAGATCCTTCTGCAGACTGCAGAAGCGATAGGAATCCCACCCGTTAAGACCGGAATAATGGTGGAAATACCTGCCGCCGC
>SABV01000499.1 GCA_009928855.1 Erysipelotrichia bacterium
GGTTGGCTGAGAATAAGCCGAAGCCGGCATTTTGACGCTGAAAAGGAGTTCTTCGGGAGCATCAGGATAAACAGCTCTGAAAACGAGCTGGTCGTCTGCTGCTGTGCTGATTATCAGACCGCCACCGTTACTGTAGGCATAGGTTGGTGTCATGCCGATGTCTAATGCTACCAGGCGATTGTCTTTCGCTATAATACGACCTTTAGGACCCATGGCTCCGGTTGTGTGTCCAAAAACAACGCCTACTATTCCAAGGGTTTTAAGATTTTCTGTTACCAGTTCGTCATTTTTCCACCAGTCGCGGTTCCATAAAACACTGTCGTGATTCATGAAAATCCCTTTTTTAAAGTCGCCGACAGTGATGTCGTCTTTAAAATCAGCTGCAAGGTTTGATCTGGTGATTGGTTTGTTTGGAACCCCGCCGTGGACGAACATGAAACCGTTTATGACCGCGAACAGAGGCAGATTGCGAATCCAGCGGCCATAAATTCCCTTCTCTGAAATTGCTTCGTGAAAATCAAGTCCGTCACGAGTAAAAGAATCGAGAGTATTCTGATAATGCTGCTTTTTGTAAGATTCAAGCGTCAGCGCCCATTCTTCAACCTGTCCGTTGAGCAACATTGCTTCGTGGTTGCCCATGGTTACAACTACGCGCCCGCCGGCTTTTTCGGCCTGTATCTGCAGATCCATGATTGCATCATAGGTTTGTTTGCTGTGTAAGCCACGGTCGTTAAAGTCGCCGGTAAAAACAAGTATTGAATTTCCGCCGGTCCATGCAAATCTGAAGGAGTCGTTTGCCGTTCTGGTGGCAACTTTTAGCGCGCCAAGTGTGTCAGATAGTTGATCAAAAGCGCCATGAATATCACCGACAGCGTAAACACGCGCGGCACCGGTGATTTCAATGTAGGGTGGGAATTTTTCCCAGTCGCGAGGTGTTGCCGACACAATTGAAGCGGCTATTACGAAAAACAATACAAAGGCTACAAATCTCAGTTTCTGCATTCCATGCTCCTTGGGTTCTTTACCAGACATTATAAGTCTCAATCTTTACCCCTTTGGGGTAGAAATAGATGGTTTTTGACGGTATATCAACGCCCCAGTCGCGCCCTGACTTCATTGCAAGAATGTCAAGTAGCTCGTCGAGTGTTATATCTTCTTCTTCAATGCTGATCTGAAAGGTTCCATCGGGGTCAGAAAGCCCCTGTATCTGAAAAACATCGTCCGATTCTTTGCCATAGACCTCTACGGCATGTGCCAGCAGGGTGCTGCCGTCATAGTTGTCGCATTGCCAGGTTTTCATTACCATAAAGATGGCAGAGCTTGTGTCTTTGGGAAATACTGGCATGGTTTGCGGGGTTTCGCTGCCTGATGCTACCGCAATCTCTGGTGGTGGAGCGGGCGGCAGCAGGTCACCAAGATCTTCACCTGAAGAAACCGTTATTTCGTCTGGTGGAACAGGGAAATCACCGCCAGAGGAAGGTTCCTCGGGGGGGGCTGGCGGTGTTATCTGAATAAGCGGTTTATCGGCAGCCGGTTCTGGTTTAGTCGTTAAATCAGGTGCAGGCTTGATTTTGACCGGTTTTATGTCCGCTGGCAATGGAATCAGGATGTCTGATGTGGTGCTTGTTGGTTGTGCTGGCTTCAGCGTGGCGGCAGGGGAGGATTTGGGGATGTTTACAGACGCCGAAGCTTTGTTTATTTCTTTTTGCCCGGGCATCGGAAGAATAAGCCCATCGTCGTCTGGTGCCCCAAAAGTGGGCGCCGCAATTAAAGTGGCCAGTAAAACAAACTTTGCAAGTTTGTTATCAGCAATTTTCATGTTCTGGCTCCTGGAGGAGTGTGTGTGTTAAAACGTGTCTGTACAGTATAAACCAATCTCCCTAAAAAAGTAAGAGGCAAGCGACACCGAATCAGGGCAAGCGCATTAAATTCCAATATTCAACTTTTGCACCCGGAATAACGCAATCCGTTGCTGTTATTACAGCGAAGCCATGTAGTGGGAATTCAGTCTGGTTGAAAGTTTGGGGTATTTCAGTGCGATCGCCCTGGTCGCCCGAGCTTACAGTGCTTCTTTTTTTATCATGGGAACGAATCTAACGGGTAAATCTTCTTCTGTAAAGGTTTTGCCCGATTCTTTTTTTATTATCACAAGTCTTTGTGATCTGTAGTCGCCAAGTGGAAGAATCATTCTGCCGCCTTCATCAAG
>SABV01000500.1 GCA_009928855.1 Erysipelotrichia bacterium
TTATTTTAGTGCAATCGCCCTGGTCAGAAGCAAATACATTTGACCGATTCGCGGTCTGAATGTTAATGCTTACAAAGCATGATTGTAGAGTTTAGTTATCGGGGGTGAGTAAAATGAGATTGAAGTCTCTGCTGCTATTCTGTTCAGTGTTTATTCTAACAGCTTTCGCCGGGTTTGCAGACAGCCCTATGGAGGCATATCATTTCTCGTGCAAAGAAATCAAACCAGCGGTATTACTTGACACGATAGGAGTGCTCACCATAAATGCCAGCTGGAGCTGGGAACCGACCTACCACATCGATGATGTACAAATTCCTCTGGTCGAAAAGAATGAAGCACTATTCATCTCTGCAGGCGAGATCAGCCTACAAAAAAACACCAGATGCCTCACCTCTTATGGCTATGCCGGCACAGGGAGCTTCAGGTTCCCTGTTACTGAGAATTCTGGTGATTACTGCCGCATCGTCATTGACCCGAAAGAAGACCGGCGTGTCTGGATTGATCGAAAAAAACTGGCAGGAGCACTGGCAAACGGGCTGGAATTTTGTCTTTTTGAATCTCTACAGGATGTTAAGGTCGATCTATTTTTTTTCACTTCAAGCAGAAAAAAGAAAATTTACAACGAACCGGTCAAAAACAGTGCCAGCAGGGTAATTGATGATAAAGCATATCCGGTTCTTGAGGCGGCTGAAACGAAAAATGGTTTTGTCCGTCTGGTAGTTTCTGAAGGTGATTTTGGAGTTAACACAGAGAAAAAAACCGTTGGCTGGGCTCGCATTCGCGACAATGACGGACTTCTTTCAATCTGGATAATCGACTGCGACGAGTGCTGATAAGCACTAAGATTGTTAAACAGTGCGGCTGAAAGAGTTAATCAACTGATTATCGAAATAGCCGGACATAGCAAATGAAAATTGCTGCAGTAAGCTTGAAAAGTGTTATAATCTGGGCTTGCAGATCAATTTATTTTCTGCGATGGTTTTGCTGATAGCTAGCAGGAGAAAAAATGGCTCACACCGGCACTTTTAAAGAAATAGCAGGAATTCTTGGCGTTGCCAGCCTGCTTGGTTTCACCGGGCAAAAGCTTAAACAGCCACTTATAATAATGTTTCTTGCCGCCGGCATTCTTGCCGGACCATCATGCCTCGGGCTTGTCAAAAGTTATGATCAAATAGAACTGCTGGCACAGATGGGCATAGCATTGTTGCTCTTTATCGTTGGGTTGAAGCTGGATCTGAAACTTATAAAAACTACCGGCCCGGTGGCTCTGGCAACAGGAAGCGGTCAGATCGTTTTTACGGCCGCCATTGGCTTTGCTTTAGCTCATATAATGGGCATGTCAACAGTGAGTAGTGCTTATATAGCTGTTTCACTGACATTTTCAAGCACTATTATCATAGTAAAGCTTTTGTCTGACAAAAAAGAAATTGATTCTCTGCACGGTCAAATAGCGCTTGGTTTTCTCATAGTCCAGGACATTGCAGCAATCATCGCGCTGGCTTTTCTTACCGCTTTCGGCCGCGGGCTTGCCAGCAACGACTCAGTTATGCAGATTACCCTGCAAATACTGTGGCGCGGAAGTGTTCTGGTCGGGCTTGTAGGTCTTCTTATGCGTTTTGTCATACCTGGCCTCATACAAAAACTCGCCCACTCTCAAGAAATGCTAAGCCTTTTTGCCGTTTCGTGGGCCGTTTTTCTTGCCGCTGGCGGTGAGTTTCTCGGTTTCAGTAAAGAAGTAGGCGCTTTTCTGGCCGGGATTTCTCTTGCTTCAACGGATTATCGTGATGCCATAGGCTCAAGACTGAGCGGCTTACGAGATTTTCTGCTGTTGTTTTTCTTTATCGATCTTGGCGCACGCCTTGACTGGTCAGTTGTCGGCTCACAATTAGGCATAGCAGCTGTATTTTCCATTTTTGTTCTAATCGGAAAACCTGTTGTATTGCTGATCATAATGGGCCTAATGGGATACCGTCGCCGCACATCATTCATGGATGGTCTCACTGTTGCACAAATAAGTGAATTTTCTCTTATTGTCGCAGCCCTTGGGGTAAGCCTCGGGCACATCAGCGCGGAAGTCATGGGACTTATAACCCTGGTCGGCGTAGTGACCATCTTTGCCTCTTCCTATATGATTCTGCACTCAAAGCAACTCTACAACCTTCTTTCTGAACCATTAAAAATCTTTGAGCGCAAAAATCCATA
>SABV01000501.1 GCA_009928855.1 Erysipelotrichia bacterium
CGCATTGCCGAACTGGCGGTGTCAATTGCCCCTGATCGAATTCAGTTGAATACCTGTGTCAGACCGCCAGCCGAAAAATTCGCCAGTGCTGTTTCTCAGACCCAACTGAGCGAACTGGCCGCTCTGTTTACGCCTGCGGCCGAGGTAATCGCAGAATTCAGCTCTGCAAAACAGTCTGAGATTAAGGCCAGCGAAGAAGCAGTTCTTGATATGCTGCGTCGTCGCCCCTGCACCAGCAGACAGATTGCCGATGTTTTTGGCATGCACCTCAATGAAGTGGCAAAATATTTGGGCAAGCTCGTGAGAACAGGCCAGGTAAAGGCTGTTCAAAGAGATGACGATACTTATTACGCCTGTGTTACCGGCAGATAGGCATATAGGTTCGACAGGCTGCATCTCACCCACAGGTTCAATAATTTTCGCTCTGTTTCCAAATTACAGAGTCTGATACAATTATATTATTGTTTATTGATCGCTTCATTACGCTTGCTATGAACGAAATGTTCGTAAACACAGGAGTCGACGCCAATATAATCTATGAAGACTGCTGATATAAAAAGTGTCTGTAATCCTGCTGCGGCGCCAATCGAGCTTGCCAGAGCACCATTTTCTCATTGCTTTAAAATTTCTGAAGGGGTCTGGCGGGAAGCTCTTGCTCGTGCTGAATTAGACCAGATTGCCGGTATCAGGCATGTTGACCTTGGCGGAGATGCCTCATGGCGTCTGCATATTGCTGAAATTGCCGATAAGGTTGCATGTCATGTTCATACCGCCGGAGTAGAAATTTACGAGATTCTTGCGGGTGAGGGGAATCTGTTTTCGGGCCCTGTAGACAAGATCGGGGGTGAATACTGTTCGCGCAGATGTGATGAGTTGTCTGTTAAATCCGGCGATGTGTTCAATGTGCCTGAGGGGTATGCACACCAGTTGGTCAGAAAATCAGCTGAGCCTCTTGTTATAATCTTTGCGTGCCCTGATTCTCATCTGACAAGTGATCGTATTATTTTACCTGATCTGTTTACGGAGTTGTCTATTTAATCGTTGAGCAAATGCCCTCTGCTTGCTTATTATGAGGTGGCTTACAATGACTGATAAAGAAACATCAGAAGACAGCTCTGAACAGTTTTGCATGCTTGTTAAAAATTCTCCTGATGCCTACCTGCTAATCAAAGATAAAATTTTTATTGATTGTAACCAGGCAGCCGAAAAAATGCTGGAGCTTCAACGCGAACAGATCATTGGCTTTTCTCCCGCACATTTTGCGCCAAAATACCAGCCTGATGGCAGGTCTTCTGCGTCAGCGGCCGAAGAGTGGCTTTCGCTGAGCTCGCAAAACGGAAAAGCAAGCTTCGAATGGATGCACCATCGCCTGGACGGTTCTGAGTTATTTATCGATGTTTCTCTCTCTTCGGCAGTTTTAAACGGTAAGCAGGTTATGCTTGTCTGCCTGCATGACATTACTGCCCGAAAAAGAGCAGAAGAAGCACTGCTTATTTTTAAGGAGTCGCTTGAAAATTCTACAGACGCTATCGGCATGTCAACTGCTGATGGGCACCACTATTATCAAAACAAGGCTTTTTGTGAACTTTTCGGCGATACCAGCGATTACCCGCCTGATAAGACTTATGTCGATAAAGCTCTTGGAAACGAAGTTTTCAATACTATCATGTCGGGCAGAACGTGGATTGGCGAAGCCAAAATGTATTCTAAAACAGGGCAGATTCTCGATATTTTGCTTCGAGCCTACGCCAACAAAGATAGCAATGGCAATATTACCGCCCTTGTTGGTATTCATACCGATATTACCGCCCGAAAAAGAGCCGAGGAAGATCGTGAAAAACTGCAACTCCATCTGAGCCAGTCCCAGAAAATGGAATCAATTGGAAGACTCGCCGGAGGAGTGGCTCATGATTTTAACAATATGCTTGGAGTAATTCTGGGCCACGCAGAATTGGCTATAAAAAGTCTTGAGCCGACCCATTCGCTGATACCCGCTCTAACTGAAATAATCAGAGTGGCCACTCGCTCTGCTGATCTTACCCACCAACTGCTGGCATTTGCCAGAAAACAGCCAATTGTTCCAAAGGTTCTGGACCTGAACGAAACCGTTGAGCATACTCTCAAAATGCTGCGCCGATTGATTGGGGAAAACATTGATCTTGCCTGGTTGCCTGGCAAGAATCTGGGGCATATCAAGGCTGA
>SABV01000502.1 GCA_009928855.1 Erysipelotrichia bacterium
AAAAACAATGATATTTTTTGCGTGAAAAGGCAAAGTTGTCACTACAGACACCTTTCAGAAGAAGGACATTTGCCCGTTGAATTTGCTTTCGGGAATAAAGAAACGTTCAGCAAGCTGTTCTTCTCTGGAAATATTCAGGGGTGTTTTCACGCTGACAGATTTGAAGATTTTCGTACCCAGCGGCAGGTTCTTCGTCTTGAAATAGACCGTATCGCCGTTAAACGTTACTTTGGCCAGCTGCATGGAGTTAAGCGCTTCGCGGATCTTTACGGGTGAATTCGTTTCATCGTCCTCATCAGACTCCGGCAGAAGGCTCTCAAGCTTTCTTTCCATCATAAATGCCAGGAAGCACATGAGAAAATGTCCTCTGATCCTGTCCGGCGTCCGGTGAAATACGGGCCGGACTTCCATGGTGCTTTTCATGATGCGGAAAGATTCCTCGATTTTCCACAGCATGTGATAGGCGTTCATGACATCGGCTGCTGACATTTCCGTTTCGCTGGTCTGGATGCCGTAATATCCGTCAAGCAGGGAATCGTTCTTGATCTTATCATCGTCGAGCACCCACTTCGGCTGATTTCCGCTTTCGTCTTTCAGATATTTTTTTCCGCCGCGTTTTGACAGGGCTTCAATAGATGCCGGTGTTTTCAGAAGCTTTTCGGCTTTGTGTGTCAGCCGCTGCCGGTCTTTGACGTCTTTGGCTGCCCGTTTGGATGACCAGCTCATAACCAGCGATTCTTCAAGCTGATGCGTATTCTTCTCTGCGTCTTTGAATATATTGGTGTACGGAACGGTTTTGTATTTAAAGTCCCCGCCTGCTTTTATATAATCAGCCTCATTGAGCGCTTCTCCCTGCACCTCTCTATTCATGCTTCTGAGCCGGCATGCCACGATGTACCCGTAACCCGCTTCTTTTATCAGATTCAGGTTGCACCTGCTGTTCAGCCCCCTGTCCGCCACTATGACTACTTTTCGGATATTGAACTTCTTCTTCAGATTATCCAGGGAACTCACCATGGTTTTGCCGTCAAAGGTATTGCCGGGAAACAGTTCGTACCCGATCGGCATGCCGTCGGCGTCCAGCAGAAGCCCCATGACAACCTGCACTTCGCCGAACCTGCAGTCTTTGCTGAATCCGAAGTCTTTCAGTTCATCGGTTTTTATGCTTTGAAAGGCGAACGTGGTAACATCGTAAAACACGATGTCCGCTTCCTGTCCCGCTTTCAGATGATTGATCTCGAACAATTCCTGCTCGATCTTTTCCTTGTTCTCCGCCAGCCTGTCAAGTGCCCGGTACATATGCTGCAGGGGGATGTCCGGAAATCCGTAGTATATGCCCTGATGCTCATATGCGGACAGTTTGCTCCTCGGACAAAGCAGATGCTGTATCGCCATCAGCAGCGTTGTTTTCTCAAGGTCCAGCTGCAGGCGTCCGGTTTCGCCTGTCCTTTCCAGGCAGGAACGTATGCCGAGTATGTCCCATATCTTTTTATATGCCAGATATCCGTAGTTCGTTATTTCGGCTTCGCTGCATTCCCCTGCCGCGAGTGCTTCTTCGCGGTCTTCCAGCAAAGGGATTTCTATCAGCCGGCATATTTTTTTGATACAGTTTACAAAGCTTTTATCTGCCTTGAGTTCGTCAAGCCGTCCGAAATTGTACAGTATTTTATGCCGGGACACGCCCGCTTCATCGCGATAGGACTCAACGATATTCACATATGTATATCCCTTTGCTTTTGTGGCTTTTACGAACATTTATATCCTCTCCGATATCTTTCAGATACGGATATTATACCATTTTACTGTCATATTGTCAATACATATTTATCCCTTTTCCGAAATATGTTGTACTACTTTTTCGGATTCTAAAAAACCGGATCATTTGTTTTAACTGCTTTTCACGCCTTTTTTTGCTCTGTTTTTGATTTAACTGTCAAACTCGGGAAAAACGAATGCTCAGTAAACCGGACTCGTCTGCCGTCTGATTTTACTCTTACACAAAAAGTCTGCGGGACATATGAAAAGCGATATGTCCCGCAGACCTTTTCATTTCAGGCATGCATGAATGCCTGCGCAGCGATGTGGTTCTGCGCGTATATCCCGAGTTTGACAGTTAAATTAAGAAAAGCATTAAAAAACAATGATATTTTTTGCGTGAAAAGGCAAAGTTGTCACTACAGACACCTTTCAGAAGAAG
>SABV01000503.1 GCA_009928855.1 Erysipelotrichia bacterium
GTGGCAGATTATCTGGCGGTGTTTTACTGCGGCTGTATGGTCGAAAATGGTTTGGCCGGAGAAATTCTGGCGCACCCCGCTCATCCTTACACTGCTGATCTGGTTGCGGCTTTGCCGAGACTTGTTGCGGAGCGTCGGTTACCTGTGCCAATTTCTGGAAACCTGCCCGCACCAGACCAGAAGCCGGTTGGCTGTGTTTATTCAGATCGTTGCCGCCTGGCGCAGGAAAAATGCCGGCAGAGTCGCCCGACATCTCAGGTGCTTGCCGATGGTCGTTGTGTGAGTTGCTTTTTTCCGTTAATTTCAGAGAAAAGTGGCAATCATGAATAAGCGCGAATCATCTGTCTCTGACTTGCCGGTGTTGCAGGTAAAAGGCCTGAGTAAATCGTTTTTGCTAGAAGACAGCTTGTTGATGCGTGTCAGACGCACTTTTAGCCGGCAGTCTGCTCCCAGATTGACCGCTCTCAATAATCTCTGTTTTTCAGTTAAACAGGGCGAAACCCTGGGTGTTCTCGGTGAGAGCGGTTCTGGAAAGTCCACCCTCGCAAGGGTTTTAATGGGAATTTATGAGCCCGATAACGGAAGCGCACAACTGCTGGGCCGCGAAATAATAAATGCCACCGGAAGCTCGCGTCTGGCCGTTTTGCGTGATATGCAGATGGTTTTTCAAGATCCTTTTGCTTCGCTTGATCCGCGTATGAATGTGCGTCAGATTATTTCTGAACCCCTTCAAATTCACAGAACTCTTCCTTGTAACGATCGGGAAGCACTGCTTGTCGCCGCTCTCGCAGAAACGGGTCTCGGTGCTGATGCTCTAAACAGGTATCCATCAGAATTCAGCGGTGGTCAAAGGCAAAGAATAGGTATTTGCCGGGCTTTAATTTTAAAGCCAAAGCTTATTATTGCTGATGAAGCAGTTTCTGCTCTTGACGTGTCGGTTCAGGCTCAGATTCTTGAACTGCTTATGCGTTTGCGTGTCGAACGCGGGTTGTCGATGATTTTTATTTCGCATGATGTCGCCGTGGTGCGGCAGATTGCGGATCGTATAATTCTGCTGTATCACGGGAACCTTGTGGAAGAAATTTCGGCAGATAATCTGCTTTCGGATGCGAAGCACCCTTATACCAGACGCCTTCTTGATTCGGCGTTATTTCTACGCGAGGGTGGTCGTGCCGGCGCCGCCAAAATTACCAGGTCTCTTTTTAAGCCTGAAAATGGTGCGTGCTGTTTCCTCGGCAATTGCCCGGCGGCTACAGAACAGTGCCTGCGCGCTCCCGTGCTGCGCGAACTTTCTTCGACGCACAAACTCGCCTGCTGGAACCGATAAGCCCAGATAATTTAGACATATAACTGACTTGCGTTGGTGCATCAGTTGCGATACACTTTGTCACGAATTCTTACTCATTTCTACTCAAAAAGGAAGACTCTAATGCACATATACCGAACTCATACCTGTGGCGAACTTCGTGGCACCGACTGCGGCAAGCAGGTGAGGCTTTCTGGATGGATACACCGTAAGCGAGATCTGGGCGGTGTTCTTTTCGTTACCTTGCGTGACAACTACGGCATCACCCAGGTTCTTGCCGCTCCAGGTTCGCAGGCATACACCGATTTTAATAATCTAAGACTTGAATCAGTTGTAACCATTGATGGTGCAGTTATCAGCAGGGGCAGCAACATAAATAAAGACATGCCAACCGGTGAAATCGAAGTTGAAGTTTCTTCTGTAAGGGTTCAGAGCTCGGCTGACGTGCTTCCTTTTCAGGTTGCCGATGAAGATAACGCGCCCGAAACAACTCGTCTTACTCACCGATTTCTTGATCTGCGCCGTGAAAAACTGCATAAGAACATTATTCTGCGATCTCAGGTCATTTCAAGCATTCGCAATCGTATGGTGGAAATGGGCTTTCGCGAGTTTCAGACACCAATTTTGACCAGCAGTTCACCCGAAGGTGCTCGTGATTATCTGGTTCCAAGCAGGCTTTACCCGGGCAAATTTTATGCCTTGCCTCAGGCGCCACAGCAGTTCAAGCAATTGCTGATGGTGTCTGGTTTTGATCGCTATTTTCAGATTGCACCATGCTTCAGAGATGAAGATGCCAGAGCCGATCGTTCGCCTGGCGAATTTTATCAACTTGACGTCGAAATGTCTTTCGTAACACAGGATGACGTTTTTGCTTATCTCGAAAAGCTTTT
>SABV01000504.1 GCA_009928855.1 Erysipelotrichia bacterium
TCACTGCCCTGGCCGGCGGTGTGCAGAGGCTGATTCAGATCGGCAATATAGTGCGACATAAGGCCCAGCAGATACGCTGTTTTTTCTGGCTCGGCATTGGTGCGAATCAGCTCGACAGCCTTGTTAAAAATTGCCTGTATCCGATAAAGCCCGTCAGATCGAGAACCATCGACATGATAAACATGATTGGCAAAATCCTGTATCAGAGTGTCGGGGTCGGTAGAACCTTTTAAAAAATGGCTTTTCTGGCCGGTAAATTCTTTGCGAAAGCTTTCTGGCATAAGTCTTACCGCGTCAGTCGTAATTTTACGATGAGTATGAAATGACCAGGCGCCTCCCTGACAGCTTATGAGGCAAAGAATCAGTGTCGGTAACAGGAGGCGCAGTGAGTTTTTCATGATTTTTTCCTGAGCAAACATAGTTTTCATGACAATGATAATCGTGACAGGTGACAAAATGGAAGCCCAAATTATCAGGGCAAAATATTGCTAATGCAATTGCCAGCCCCTAATTATGATTAAATGAAAATAAACTTCTGCCGATAGCGGGAAACTGAAAAGATATTTTCCCGGAGGCGCTGTATGCAATACGGTAAAAAAGAATTCATTGCTGGTTTGTTGTTCGCTGCTATCACTACTTCTGCTCTCACCGATCTAACCTCGTTGCAGGCGTCTGCAAAGAGTAATATCGCTTCTGAGACCAGGTTCGCTCAACAGATTGGTCTGTATGATTCAACCCAGATAAACCGAAAGCTTCTTGAAAGTGATATTTCAGAAGAAAGTTTTCAGCGTGGTCTTAACGGTGTTCTCTTAGAAACCGGCCTGTTCGGCACTTTGAGTCTGCAGGAAATGGCAGCGGCAGGTATTATCGATGCGGGAGTCTCTGCCCCGGCCATAAGTCGTAAAGCAGCTGCCGAGACTTTTTTACGTACAATAATCTATTCGTGGAACCGTGAATTGTTGCCAAAACCTGAATTTGAGGGCAGATACACCGCCTTCAAAGACTGGCGGGTAGAACAGAAATATCATGAAAGCCTTGCTTTTGCCGTCAATTCAGGGCTGTTTCAGGGGGCTTCGAATGGGCTTTTTAAGCCTGAACGTAATTTAAAGGTTCAGGAAGCGCTTTTGCTGTTGCAGCGGTTTTTTGATCTGGCAACCAGAAACTCACTTCCGATCAAGATTGCCATTTTTAAAGATGTTGCACAAGACCATTATATGACCGCGCCCCTTTTAAACCTTCGCAGAGCTGGTGCTTTCGACCTTACCACTCTAGGGCAACATTTGAACGGAACAAAAGCCATATCTGTTAAAGACCTTAGCCTTGTTATTCAGGGCATACTTGGCAGGCTCGACAAGCCTGCTTATATATCGCAAATACGCCAGCTCGAGCGCAGTTTTAAACAAAAACACTCTGCTACCCGTAAGATACTCGCCTGTATGGGCGCAGTTCTTGCCAATGCTGTGCCGCACAGTGAATCAAATCAGCATATTTTGTATTCTGACGTAAAAACGGGTACCAGTCTCGAAAAATCGCTCGAAGTGCTCTCAAGGGCAGGCATAAGAATGGGTTATAATAATAATCGTTTTGCTGGTGCCGAAAAAGTCACCCGTTATGAAGCGCTTGGTCTGATAAATCTTATTATCAGCGAACTTGCAGTAGAATCTGCTGCAGAACCCACAAAAATCAACACCGAAAAAGTAGCCACAAAAAGTGATTTTGAATCGTTGAAGCAGCTCATGATCACCCGCCAGGCCCGCATAAGAAGAATTCTAAATCGAAATACTGCCGACGAAGAATAAACCGATAAAAAAACACCGGCTGAGCATATATTTATGCTCAGCCGGTGTTTTTTTTAGTCTAAACTGCCTTAAAAAGCGTTACCCACTGCCTTGAGTGCTTCTGCATAGTTGGGTTCAGAAGTTACTTCGGGCACTATCTCGCGATAAACTATTTTGCCGCTCGAATCTACGACGAACACTGCGCGAGCCAGCAGTCGCAACTCTTTTATGTGCACACCCAGCGCTTCAGCAAGCCCCATGTGCATGTGGTCTGACAGAGTCTTGACGTTTGTGACACCGCTGGCGCCACACCACCTGGCCTGTGCGAACGGCAGATCTGCTGAAACTGCAAATATTTTTGCCTTGAGCCCGGCCGCTTTTTCGTTGAACTTGCGTATATGCATATCGCATAC
>SABV01000505.1 GCA_009928855.1 Erysipelotrichia bacterium
CTTGTGGCCGATGGTCTAAAAATAGTTCTGCTCGGTCGACCTAATTCAGGCAAGTCAAGCTTGATGAATTATATGCTGGGCCGTGAACGCGCTATTGTAACTGAATTTGCCGGAACAACCCGTGATACTCTTGAAGAAGCGATGATTATCGGTTCTTTGCCGGTAAAGCTTATTGATACCGCCGGTATGCGTAAGCCGGGTGACCCAATTGAGGCTATCGGTATCGAACGCACCAGAAAAGCTGTCGAAGAAGCTTTTGCGGTTATTGGCATATTTGACGGCTCTCAGCCTGAAAATAACGAAGATCGTCTGGTGATGGCAGAACTGGATGCCCTCAAAAAGCCGGTGCTGCTGGTTAAAAACAAGATCGATCTTCAGCAGAGAATACCTTCTGCATTTTTTGACAAAAAACATTTTATCAGTGTTTCAGCACTCAATGGAACTGGATTAGCCCAGCTTGTCGAAGCTGTAGAAAATATGGTTCGCGCGAGCGGGCTGGCAGAACTTGAATCTATGGTGCTTCTTGGAGCACAGCAATCGGTAGCTCTTGACAGGGCTCTGGTTGCTCTTGAGCGTGTCGATGCCGGCATTGGAAACATGTATCAGGATATGTTGGCCATAGATCTTGAGGAAGCAGTAAGAGAGCTTGGGCGTGTGAACGGTGAGACTGTCGACGTGAACACTCTCGACCTCATTTTTGAACGCTTCTGTATTGGTAAATAGCCATGAATAATCCTCGCAAATATTCCATAATTGTTGTTGGAGCTGGTCATGCTGGTTGTGAAGCTGCTTTGGCTTCTGCAAGACTTGGTGTTGATACTCTTTTGCTGACGATGAATGTTTCGACCGTAGCGCTTATGCCGTGCAATCCAAGTATTGGCGGCCCCGGCAAAGGCCACCTCGTCAGAGAAATAGGCGCGCTGGGTGGTGAAATGGCCCGGTGTATAGATGAAACCTGCGTTCAAATGAAGTGGCTTAATACCTCAAAGGGGCCGGCGGTGCGCTCCAGAAGAGCACAGGCAGATAAATACATGTATCGCCAGAGAATGACTCAAACATTGTTTGATACTCACGGTCTGACTCTGCGCCAGGGGCATGTAACCGAAATAATTGTCGAGAACGATCGGGTTGCCGGCGTTCGTCTTGAAACAGGTATTGAGTTCTTGTGTGACAAATTGATTGTCACCTCTGGAACTTATCTGAACAGCAAAATTATTCTTGGCCGTTCGTCATGGCCTGGTGGCCCACAGAACCAGAGTGCGGCAATCGGACTGTCTGATTCTCTTACCAGAATTGGAATTCCGTTGCGTCGCCTGCAGACGGCTACGCCGCCAAGAATTTTAAAAAGTTCGGTTGATCTCGATCGAATTGCAGAATTGCCTGGAGACCCGGATTCTGGAGGTTTTTTATGGGAAAACCGTCTGCGAAGATATGAAAAGCAGATTTCATGCCATCTTACCTTTACCGATGAGCGTTCGATAGAGGCAGTCAGGCGAAATTTGAGCGAAAGCCCTCTCATTCTGGAAAATATAACCGATGATGGCCCCAAACATTGTCCTTCAATTGACAGAAAAATCATGAAGTTTCCTGATCAGATCAAACATCAGATTTTTGTCGAGCCAGAGGGTTGGCATTCGCAGGAACTTTATCTTCAAGGGTTGACAACTGCCATGCCTCCTGCTGCTCAACATGATATTCTGGCAAGTGTCAGCGGGCTCGAAAATGCAATAATTCTCAGATATGGGTATGCAATTGAATACGATGCCCTGGCTCCTGGCCTCATCAGAAAAACTATGGAAAGCCGTATGCTCAGCGGACTTTATACCGCCGGGCAACTTAACGGAACCTCTGGTTACGAAGAAGCCGCTGGTCAGGGTCTCATTGCCGGTATAAATGCCGTTCTTTCGCTCAAAAACCAGCCACCATACTGGCCTTCTCGAACCAGAAGCTATCTCGGTGTTCTGGTAGACGATCTCTCAACCTGGGAAAAACCCGAGCCATACCGTATAACTCCCGGACACGCCGAATTCAGATTGACATTGCGTGACGATTCGGCCGAGCGGCGGCTGATAGCCGATGGCTACCGTATTGGCCTTGTGAACGAAGCAAGATTTTCAGAAATTTATGCATGGTCGTCACGAATTGAAAATGAAATTGCACGTATGGCTGAATTGAGCCTGCTCCCAAC
>SABV01000506.1 GCA_009928855.1 Erysipelotrichia bacterium
CAACAGAAAGCTAATGCCGCAAGCGATCGAAAGATATCGATACGTTTTGCCATGGTAAAACGTGATTTATCAGGCTGCTTCATTGTCCAGCTCAATTTCGTTAAGAATGTCTTCGATTTGAGCGCCAATCTGATCTGTGCTTACCTGGTTGGCTTCTATGGATATCTTGAGTTTGCGCAGTTTGATAAAACGCTGGCGGTATTTATCTTGAAGTTCATTGACTGCCTCGCATAAAACCTGTCCTTCGTCGCCTTCGCGCAGTCTTATTGAAGCATGATTCAGTTTTCCTGAAGATATTTTCTTGAGCTGCCCAGCTACTTTGAACATAGGACCGATGAGTCTATGTGAGATAAAAATAGTCAATATCAGCAAAAATACTGTTATCAAAAGAAAACTCAGGCTGTTGGTGACGATAATAGCCGGTTTAAGTATTTCCCAGGTTGATCTGAGGCGGTTATGTGCTGATAAAAATCCTTCCTGAATGTTTTTGCTGGTAATTCTATATAGAAAAAAACCATGTAGTATTGACCCTAAAAAAACCACCAGAGACATGAACGCAACCAGTCTGATCTGATACGAAGGTAGAATCAGATAATGTTTTCGTGCTTTTTTATTCATAAACAGAAATGCTCCTTAGTGACTGCCGGATGAATCATCGTGGCCGGGGCGGGTTTCGACCTGGCGTTTAATCTGAAGCGAGGGATTGACCCAAAAATAAATCTGGTTGCGAAGTTCAATCATATACTGCATCAGACGTTTTCTTTTTGCTTCTCTTAGCAGTCGTTCGCGAATTACTTTGTCAGAGTGTGCCGGGTCTTTTTCGGGTTTGCTGCATACTGCGAAAAGATGAATGCCGTCTTTGTCGGTAAATCCTTCTATGACTGTGTTAAGCGGTTGCTTTAAAAAACCGTCGAAAACGTTTTGAGGAAAATCTTGCGCACTTTTCCAACCAATATCGCCACCGACTCCTTTATAAAGAGACTCGCTCCAGCTCGCATTAAGCTGCGCAAATGCGGTGCCACTGGCCTGCTCGGCAAGAAGTCGGGCAACATCTTCAGCGTTTTTGAGCAAAATTGTTTTCAGATGCAGTTTGACGGGGGGCTGATATTCAGGCGGTATTGAGCCAGTCGCATCAGCATCAGGGATATTTATATCGGTAGCGGCGGCGCGTGCGGCGCTGGCCATTTCTTCCAGAAGATAAACGGCCTTGGCCATGGTTTCGTCGTCGCCGGCATTTTTGAGAGCGTTGTCAAAGTCTGCTATTTTTTTGGTGAATTCAGGTTTTCGGTCTAATTCGAGCTGACGAGCGCCTTCTGCTAGCAGAAGGGTGTTAAGAAATTCAGACGCGAAACCTTGTTCTGTTGCCTGACGGGCTTTTATGCCCGAAATTTTTTGTATTTTTTTGAGTTCGCTCATGCTGATGGTCGTTTGCCCGACTTTCATCGCCAGGTCTTTGCGACCAAGAATATAATCAAAATCTGCCACGAAAAAAAATGTCATGAGAGCTGTTGTTAAAAAAAGCAACGCACCAATAAACCCGAAGATGGCTCTTTTCGAAACGAGAATCATCTTGTGGTTATCGATAACCTGAACTTTTTCGAACATACTACCTCTCAGTGAAGCTTGCAACCGTGCTCGAAGCAATCATGGCCGCAAAGTCGCCAAAGAATTTTTCAATATCCATTGGACCCTGATGAGAATACGCAACTTTGCCATCTGGCGCAACTATAAAAACAGAAGGCGTCATTTTCACTCCCCACCTGTCGGCGCTGACATAGCTGTCTGAGGCCAGTTGTTCCATGAGTATCGGCTGTTTGAGGTCGCGCTTATTGGAAAAATTGATCAGTGCCTTGCGCATACGTTCAGAGTCAAGCGATACAAAAAAAGTTTTGAGACTGTTGATGGGCACTCTGGCGATGTGTTTTTGGACTTCAGGCATTTCTTCGAGGCACGAATGACAGAACAAAGACCAGAAGAAGACCATGTTCCAGGTTTTGGTTGCGGGAAAAGTGTATTCATTGCCGTCGATGCCCTCTAAATGGCATATCGGTGCCACAACGCCCGGTAAAAGCAGTGCGCCCGCGTTTGCATTTTCCTGAGGTGCGGCAGCCTGCAGAAATGTGATCGTGAGCGAAAAAAATATGGCGAAGAAAATAAGCGGGAGCAATCTAAAGT
>SABV01000507.1 GCA_009928855.1 Erysipelotrichia bacterium
CACATTCAAAGATTGCAACAGCTGAATCCCATTCTCGTTTTAATAGTTTAGTGGCATCTAGGCGAGAGAGTTTTTTTAAAAATAAAGCAGAAAAGCATGTTTATGTTGATGAATTCGAGCAGGTTCGCAAAGATGGAATGAGTGTCTGGGTGGAGGTCGTGTCTAAGTATATTGAAACAGAGTGGGGCGAGGCGGTAATACAGGGGGTCACTCGCGATGTTGACTCTCGTAAAAAAGCCGAGTTGTTAAGAGATCTTAATCTCAAAAAATTACGCGAAAGCGAAGAGCGCATCAGTGCTTTGCTGAATGCGATTCCTGACCTGATTTTTGTCTTTTCTAGAGATGGCTTTTTTAAAGATTTTCACATTGGCGAAAAAGCGCCCCCGATTATTGAGCCTCAGACATTCATAGGTCGTCATTTTAGAGATTTTTTGCCGCCTGATCTGACCGATATCGTTTTGACTAATATGCAAATGCTTTTTGAGACCGGCCAACCCAGATATGTTGAATATGAAGCAACTCTTGGTGCCAGAAAATGCCTTTTTGAGGGCAGAATGGTCGAATCAGGAAAAAATGATGTTCTGGTTATTGTGCGTGATATCAGCGAACATAAACGGGTTGAAGAAGCTCTTTACGAGACGGAACAGATTTTTAATCAGTTTATGGAGAATAGTCCTGTTTATGTGTTTTTTAAAGACAGCGATATCAGATCGATTCGTTTGAGTCGTAATTATGAACAGATGCTTGGCAGGCCTCTTGACGAACTCATTGGTAAAACCATGGATGAGCTTTTTCCCTCTGATTTGGCAAAATCAATGATTGCCGATGATCAGAGAATTTTGCGCGAGGGAAAACTGGTCACAGCGGAAGAAGAGTTTAATGGTCGTTTTTACACAACAATCAAATTTCCGATTCGCCAGAAAAATGGGTCGAACTATCTTGCCGGCTATACTATTGACAACACTGAAAAGATTCTTGCTGAACGTGAAAATCGTCGTCTCGAGCAGCAGATTCAACATACACAGAAACTTGAAAGCCTGGGCGTTTTAGCCGGCGGAATAGCCCATGATTTTAACAATATTCTCATGGCAGTGCTTGGGCATGCAGAACTTGCAATGTTTGAGATTTCTTCTCTATCTCCGGCTCGTGGCAATATTCTTCAAATCATTACGGCGACCCGTCGTGCTGCAGAATTGTGCCGGCAGATGCTTACCTACTCGGGTAAAACCTCATTCATTCTCGAACCTCTTAATTTGAACGAGCTGATTGAGGAAATGTCGGATCTGCTTAAGGCATCGATTTCTAAAAAAGTTATAATGAATATTCGCTCTGAGAAGTCATGTCCGCTTATTATGGCTGATTCAAGCCAGATCGGGCAGGTTCTTATGAATCTCATTGTTAACGGGTCTGACGCCATTGGCGATCACAATGGTCTTCTCACCATCTCAACAGGAACTGAATGGTGCGATGAACAATATCTGGCATCGACGGAATTGCGCGAAAAACTTTCGCCGGGTCTTTATGCATACATGGAGGTCTCTGACAATGGTTGTGGTATGGATGAAGCAACTCGAACGCGTATTTTTGAGCCATTCTTTTCTACAAAATTTACCGGTCGTGGTCTGGGTCTGGCTGCTGTTTTGGGCATTATCAGAGCGCACAATGGCCTGGTCAAGGTTGACAGCGAGCTTGGCAAAGGAACTACCTTTAAAGTTATGTTTCCCGCAATGGAAGGCGAAACAAAGAAGTGCACAGAACCGAGCAGTCCCATTTTGGGCATTTATAAAAACAGAGGGACTGTTCTTCTTGTTGACGACGAAGAAGAAATCAGAGCTCTCAGCAAAACTCTTCTTGAGTTGTTTGGTTTTAATGTATTGACTGCCTGCGATGGCGTTGAGGCTGTTGATGTATACAAAAAGAACTCTGATGAAATTGTGCTGATCATCTTGGATCTTACGATGCCTCGTATGGATGGCGCAGAAACATTTGCAGTATTACGTCGGCTGCGGCCAGATGTTAAAGTTGTAATTGCGAGTGGCTATAGCAAAGAAGACATTGCCTCACAATTTTCCGGAACAGGTCTCGCCGGGGTTTTGCAAAAACCATTTTCGCAGGCACAACTTTCAGGTTTGCTTGCAGAAATTTTGCAATAAACGCTCTCTCATTTTCTGGC
>SABV01000105.1 GCA_009928855.1 Erysipelotrichia bacterium
CTTTGCCACAAATATTGCGTTGATTTCTGACGCAGCCATCAGACAACCTTTTAACTGGGCGATTCAAAACAGACTGGCAATGATGCTTCGCCACGACAGCCATGCAGCTCGCAAAAGTTTTGAGCACTCACTGGCGCTTAACCCTTTTAACATTGACACTCTCAACAATTTTGGGCAACTGATGCTTTCTATAAATTCAGAAGCCGAAGCAGAAAAGCTCTTTCGAAGATCTCTGGCCATAGCCCCCGATTTTGCCAAGGCCCACTTTAATCTTGGCATTCTCTATGCGGGAAAAGTCGAACAGGGCGACAAAGCCTCGATGCAAAAAGCAGTATGGCATTATCGGCAGGCAATCGAAACTGACCCGGGCATGAAAACCGCCTGGCGCAACCTGGCAAACCTGTATTTTAGAGCAGCACAGTATGAAGACGCCCTATTGACCTACCAACAGGCAAATGAATCCGGGCTGAACGATCTTTACCTGGCAATGGGAGAAGGCAACTGCCTTATGCAACTGAAAAAAATTAACGAGGCGCAGATTGCCTATGCGCAGGCTGTTAAATCTTTTCCTGACTCGCCGCTACCACTCTACAGCCTGGCAATGGCCTGCGAAAAATTGCAGCTTTTTTCAGACGCTTCCAATTATCTGCAAAAAGCAGCTCAATTCGACCATCTTCCGGCATTTTACAAGCTTTTCGAGCTGCATTTTGCCCAGAAAATCTCTTTATCAGAACAACAGACAGCGGATTTAAGTGATAAAGCGTGTCGGTTAACAGATTTTACAGATCCATGGCTTATGCAGATTCTTGCTGCCAGCTACCTGAACACAGGCAAAAAGAATGAAGCTGCCGGCATACTTCATCGGGCGCTGAACCTGGCTGAGCAGCAAGGCAAAACATCTCTGGCTGATGAAATAACAACAAATATCAAACTCTGCACAGAAAACTGATCTAATTTTTTTCTGGATTTTTGCCGATAGTACTAATGGAGCCTGATTGCCAGGCAAATAATACAAAGAGATAAAAGCATGGAAGCCAACAAATCTGTTTCGTATAAGCTCTTGGTTGTTCTTTTCGTAACTTCTTTACTTATCGCATTCGGCACCCCCGCTCACGCACAGGCTCAGGTAAGAATAAAAGACATATCAAGGTTAAGCGGAAATCGTGAATACCAGGTAATCGGGTATGGTCTTGTAACCGGCCTGGACGGCACCGGCGATAAAAGTGAAATGAGCATCGAAATGATCCGTGGCATGTTGCAAAACATGGGCATGGAACTGACTTCACAGCAGATACAGACCCGCAACAGCGCCGCAGTCATAGTAACCGGCATGCTGCCATCCTATGGGCGCGCCGGCGAATCGTTAGACATAACTATAAGCTCTCTCGGAGACGCCAAAAGTCTTCAAGGTGGCGTTCTATTGCCCACACTACTTAAAGGCGGCGACGGGCAAGTCTACGCAGTTGCACAGGGGCATATTTCTATCGGCGGTTTTGAAAGCGGCCAGGCAGGCGGCGGTGGCGCCAAGGGAGCGCAAAAAAACCATCTCACAGTAGGAGTTATTCCTCAGGGTGCCATAATGGAGCGCGGAGTTGACGAGCAGTTTGCACGGTCTGGCAAATTCAGCGTTCTTCTACAGGAAAAAGATTCGGTTATTACCAGAAAAGTAAAAGAAGCGATAGATAGAAGTTATGGCCCGGGCTGGGCATCTATAACAAATCCCGGTCAGGTCGAAGTAAGAGTTCCGTCAAGCATGTCAGACGATCCGGTAAGCTTTGCCGCAAATATCGAAAATCTCACACTTTCGATTGATGAGCCAAACCGTGTAGTTATCAATGAGCGCACCGGCACAGTAATCGTAGGCAACAACGTCAGAATAAGCCGCATAGTCATCTCTCACAACGGTATTAAAATTGAAATTGATGATCAAAATCAGGACAAGAACAAACCTGGCAAAGCACCGGCCCAGGGCAGCATGATTGCTGTTCAGGGAGAAACGACAGTCGATGATCTCGTTTCGGCTCTAAATGCCATTGGCGCAACCCCCAAAGATCTGATCGCCATATTTCAAGCTATAAACACAGCCGGTGCACTTCACGGTGAGCTTAAAATAATGTAATCCTGAGGTTATTCTCAAAAAAAATCAGTCTTTCTATTGCTATTTGCCACCTGTATATGTTATTAAAATTTACGACGTCTTGATTTTTTCACAGCAGACAAGATTCCCCTATGTGAGGTTCCCAACAGAATGGTTGCACCGATTTCAATCGTAGGCAATAATATTGCAGGCAGGCAATTGTTCTCTTTTCCATATCTCACAAGGCATGTTTTTCTGGCCGCTGAAACAAGTCAGGCAGTTCACTGTATTTTCTCTGAAATACAACATGCAAAAGGTCTGTAATTCATGAGCAGTTTTTCTATCAGCTCCGCTCTTCAAAGCAGTCGCCTTAAAGAGCTCCCTGAGGCGAAAAAGAAAGAACTGGGCAAGCTTGAAAAAGCCTGCTCAGACTTTGAGTCTATTTTTATGCACCAGATGCTGAAAGAAATGCGAAAAACAGTAAAGAAAACCGGCATGGTTTCCGGGGGGCAGGCAGAAGAAATATTTTCTGACATGCTTGACGAAGAAAGAGCGAAAACAATGAATATCGGCCTTGGCAATATTCTGTTTATGCAGCTTTCAAAATCGATTCTGCCTCCAGTTAAACCTCGCTGACAACCGGAGTCCCCGGATATTTCACGGTAATACCGCGAAAGGAAAGCAATTGTGGAAAACCCATCATTTACCTATCTGCAACTTTGCGAAGAGCCTGTAAAAAATTTAAAGGCTGTCGCAAAAGCAATGACAATTGAAAACACAGAGAAAATGAGAAAACAGGATTTAATCCGCAGTATTCTCAAACATCAGCTTGCCGAGCAGGGCCTAAGCCTTTCTGAAGGCGTGCTTGATATTATGCCCGAAGGCTATGCTTTCATCAGAACTCGCAGCTACGTGCAAAATGATGATGACGTATATGTTTCTCCTTCGCAGATTAAAAGATACGGCCTGATGTGCGGTGACACAATAGTAGCACAGGTTCGCCTGCCCAAAGACGACGAAAGCTATCATGCGTTACTGCGCATTGAAGCGGTCAACGGTGTTGGCATCGAACGTCTGCAGCAAAGAGTCAGCTTTGAATCTGGCATACCGGTTTTTCCGACAGATCGTTTCAGGCTTGAGACATCCGAAGAAGATATTTCCACAAGAGTTTTCGACCTGATCTGCCCCATCGGAAAAGGCCAGCGTGGCCTGATTGTAGCTCCTCCCAAGGCCGGCAAAACCACATTACTCAAACAGCTTGCCAATGCCATCATCGCGAATCATCCCGAAGTTTTAATGCTGATTCTTCTTATTGACGAGCGCCCCGAAGAAGTTACCGATATGCGCCGCTCTGTCGAAGCCGAAGTTGTGGCATCAACATTTGATGAGCATATCAACAATCACATAAAAGTATCTGAACTGCTGCTCGAAAAAGCAAAGCGCCACGTTGAACTTGGCAGAGACGTGGTCATCCTCCTGGATTCAATAACCAGACTAGCACGCGCATACAATATTTCAATGCCTTCTGCCGGTCAGACCCTTTCCGGCGGTGTTAATCCGTTTGCATTGCATAAGCCCAAAAGATTTCTGGGGGCAGCGCGCAAGATCGAGCATGGTGGCAGTTTGACTGTTATTGCCACAGCTCTGGTTGACACCGGATCCAAGATGGATGAAGTAATTTTCGAAGAATTCAAGGGAACCGGCAACATGGAATTGCACCTTGATCGCAAACTCTTTAACAAGAGAATATTCCCGTGTATTGACGTTAAAATGTCTGGCACCCGCAAAGAAGAATTACTAATGGATCCCGAAGATCTTAAGAAGGTCATAATTCTGCGACGTGCATTTGAAGATAAAAGCTCGCAGGAAGTCGTCGAAATGCTCGTTAAAGGCATATCTAACACCAAAGACAACAGGGAGTTCTTAGGTTTGATCAACCCGAACTACAAAAGCTCTACTGTTAAAAGCAGCGATTGAAGCTGATGCTAGAGGCAAAACAAACACATCTAAGCTTTAGTGCACGTTTTTGTCTGATGATGCTGGCATTGCTGCTTTTACAACTCAACGTACCAGTGAGCAGCGGCAATGGGTTATCCCTCAGTCGCAACTTTAAGCTTCCTCCCCCACCGCTTAATTTCTGGCAGCCTGCCAGACTTCTTATGGCTTCAGCCCGATTACACATCGAAAAGCTGCAGAATACATTATTAGCAGAGCTTTCTGCCAAGACCTTCAAGATTGTCAAAATAGAAAGCAAGCGTATAACAACCGCGATGGCCTGGCCAGTAAGGGGCGCTATTTCATCAGGGTTTGGCATGCGACGACACCCGGTGACCGGCCGCAACTCTTTTCATGCCGGAGTTGATATAAAGGCACGATATGGCACAGCGGTTGTCTCCCCCATCGAGGGAACTGTGGTCAGCGCTGGCAGGGCGGGACTTCTAGGTCGACTGGTCAAGATCAGAACAAAATCAGGCAAAATACTTTATTTTGCCCATTTGCAAAAAATAAAATGTAAAAAAGGTCAGCAAATCAGCCGTGGCCAGCTCATCGGAACAGTTGGAGCATCAGGACGGGCCACGGGTCCTCATCTTCACTTTGCGGTAGTGGAAGCCGGCAAGTATATTAATCCAATGAAGTTTCTCTCTGTCAAATGAACCATTTCTCAGACAGGATACAAAGTTTGCCGATAAGCTAGATGGTTGACCTTTTCATCCGACGGAGAACTTCTGCATGCTGTTTCCTGATAAAAATGCTCTGGGCACAGCCCTGATATTGCTGGCTCTTTCGGTCACCTGCTCTGCACCGGCAGACGATTTTGCCACCTATCCCTCCACAACATTCTCGTTCAAATCGTCAAAACCCGCCCCCACACAAAAAAACAACGCTGAAACATTTCAGCTGGACAACTCAGAACGCGCCCTGGAAGCCTACGAAAATGGTTACAGAAACTATCGCACCGGGCACTTTAACCAGGCCGAAGACAGTCTCATCGAAGCGCTGAGACTTGAACCAAATCTTGTAAAAGCCCATTATTGGCTTGGCAAGCTTTACCATGAGCAGGGGCGTCTTGAAGACGCTATTTTTCACTGGGAAGAAGTCGAAAGACTCAACCGATTGATTGCAGAGCGTCGCACAGCTCTTGCTATTGAGAACAACGAATATCCGGCTCATTCACAGATACTAAGGGTATCAGAAAAAGCAAAACAGGCCCGCGAGTCTTTTAACAAGGGGTTGCACTTTCTCGACAAAGGGCACTGGGATGGCGCCGAAGTTGAATTCAGAAATGCGGTCGAGCTATACCCGGGCAATCATCTATTTTTAAGGCAGCTCGCCAGAATCTTGTGGGACAAGGGAGAGCAGCAGGCCAGCGTCAAATTTTACCGTGATCTATTGAACAAACGCGATGTCAGTTTCGAAGATTTTAAAGAAGGCATAGAACAAATGATCCGCGCTCAGATGCCCTATCTTGCGACACCACTGCTCGCTCTGCATAAAATACGCTTCGAAAACACCCCAGAATACGCTCTGTTGCGCAGCAAATTTGAAACAGAAACAAACATCGACGTGGCTGCCATCGGAAAAATAATAAAACGCGTCGATGGTCAGGTAATTATAAACATAGGTATGGCCGAAGGGCTCAATCTTTCTGACGAATACAGTCTCGACATGCGTGCCTTTAAGGCCGGGTCTCCTCTTTCTGACCCTGACACGGGCAAAATACTCGGCAGAACTCCCGCCAAACCCTCGGCTGACTTACTTCTTACCAAGGTTTACAAAAATACGAGCTGGGCTCTTATTCGCAAAGAATATGGATCCGGAGTGAAAGCAGGTGACCTGATTGAATTCAAAAAAACAGTCCGCTGACGGAGTCAAACAGATAGCGGCCAACCGCAAGGCTCATTATGATTATTTTATCGTAGAAAAGCTGGAAGTCGGCATCGAACTGCTCGGTTCTGAACTTCGCCCATGCCGCGAAGGAAAAGTGACATTGAAAGATTCATACGCCGAAGAAATTGATGGCCAGTTATGGCTGTATGACATGCATATCGGTTCAAACCCTTTTTCAAACAGACTTGACCATGAAACAGAACGCAAGCGCCGCCTGCTGGCGCATAAGAGCGAAATTCTGAAATGGGGTTATAAAGTAAGAACCACAGGCATGACGATAGTGCCATTGCGCATATACTTTAAAGAAGGCAAGGTAAAACTCGAAATAGCACTGGTTAAAGGCAAAGCCAAATACGATAAACGCGACACAATTGCCAAGAATGATGCCAAACGCGATATGGCAAGAGAACTCGGAGGACGCTACTGATGAAAACTTTATTACGCCACCTTGCTTATAACTGGCAAAAAAAAGCCCTGATTGCAATGGCTTTTATTACACTGACAGTAGCTGCACAAGCCCAGGACGGTTACGTAAGCGCACGCAGTTTTGCTGAATCCCAGGGCATAGTTTATCAGTGGTTTCCTATTCAAAAAATGCTGCTCATGCGCAAGGGAACAAAATCGGTCAAGTTGCGTCCCAACGATGTTGTTGCCGTAGTAGATAATACTGAAGTTCAACTTCCTGCCCCGCCTAAAATTCAAGATGGGCAGATAATGATCCCCGCCGCAGTCATCAACAGTTTTTTTCAGGAGACAACAAATGCAGTTCCGGCAATAATGCCGCCGCCGCCACAAATGATACCGATTGCAGAGACTCCGGCACCACCTAAACCCGCCCCCGCTGCTTTCATAGAAGACTCATCAGAGGCTGTGCTGCTGGCATTGCGACACAGCGTCAGAGAAGACCATACCCGCGTTGTTCTTGAATTCAGTGCTCCCGTCACATACCGCGGCGAATTCAAGGGTAATTCGTATCGCCTAATTATTTCAGGTTGCCGTAATCTTATACCAACAAAGCGAACCAACCCGTCTGGTAGAGATATAGCAAAACTGGATATAAACAGCGGATCTGATAGAAAAGGCCTGGTGTTGAGCTTTAACTTAAACCAGAAAGAAAAGGAACCAACAGTTGAAACACTGGTCGAACCTTTCAGAATGATAATATCGCTTCCATCCGGAACGCCAACGCCTGTTGCAACTGCCACTCAGCTCATTGCCAGTGCACCAGCACAGCTAACACCGGCAAAAGAAACATCAGTTACTGAAAAACCTCAAGAGACAGTGGCCGAACCCGCCCCCGAAATCAACATAGAAGTACCGGCATCGGCACAGCTTAATCCGGCATTTTCAGGACGCACAGTTGTGATAGACCCCGGACATGGCGGCAGAGACAAAGGATTTATATTTTCAGGCAGACCCGAAGAAAACCAGATAAACCTGTCGATTGCCCAGCACCTCAAGGCCAAGCTTGAAGAAACAGGCTTAAAAGCCGTAATAACCCGCACCGATGATACAGATATGAGTCAGTCGCAAAGAATCGCATTTGCTAATCGCCAGGGAGGCGACATCTACATATCTATTCACACCGGAGGTTCTACAGATCAGAGCAAAGCCGGAATAGCCTGTTATTATTACGGCAAAGATGGCACTAATATTAAGGAAGCAGAGCAGGGAATCTCTACTGATGCTGTTTTTAACGAATGGTTCAAAAACACGAGATTTGACCTTGCGCTTTTTCTGGCCAAAAAGGTTAACGAAACCATGATACAACAATTAAAGGTAGAAAGCCGCGGCATTCACAGCATGCCATTGCTGCCTCTGAAATTTATAAAAAACCCGGCAATACTTATTGAGACCGGCATGCTATCAGAAAAAACAGAAGGAAAAAATCTTATAAGCGATAAATATCGCAAAGCTCTGGCTCAATCTATAAGTAATGCAGTAGTCGAATTTTTCAATGGCATCGTAATCAAACCCTGATTACCAGCAAAGCAGGAGAATCAAAAATGCCCTCTGTCAAAAAAAATATGCGTCGGAATCAGGAAAAAATATTGTTTATACTGATGGGACTGATAATAATCGGACTGATAGTATCCGGGTATTTTTTGTTTGTTCGAAAAATACTGCCAGAGTTTTCGACAGAAACAAATTCAGCAACCGTCACCAATACCATCACAGAAATACCCACCACAGCAAAAACTGCTGAATCGCCCATCAACGAATTTATTCCACAGGAAGACGCTTACGATCTGAAGGTATATTTTGCGATAAAAGGCACAGATAAATTAGGTGCAGAGCAAAGAAGAGTGCGTAAACGCAATATGCTGATTGCACAAGCCCGTCAGATAATCGAAACCGTTCTTGAAGGTCCTGTAAATGGAACATTTTATCAATGCATACCTGCTGGAACAAAGCTTCGAGGCCTATTCTTCGACTCGGGCACCTTTATCGTCGATCTGACTCACGAATTTACCAAGATCAACAATCTTGGTGCATCCGAACAGCTTCTTGCCGTTTATTCACTCATAAATTCTTTGACAGAATTAGATCCCAAAACGAAAGTAAGGTTTCTAATCAACGGAACAGAACTAATCGGAGAAGAAGGGCATCTCGACATGTCTATTTCTATGACAAGGTATGAAGAACTGATAAAACAATGACCTGACCAATCAATTTGTTTGCGCCAATGTTTGCATAAAAAAAAGCGACTTTTAAAAGTCGCTTTTTTTTTATGCTTTATTAACCACCCCAGGTCTCATCGGCACACCCATGCTTCGAACAAAAAACCTTGATGCCATTCGGAAGACCATATTGAGTGCCATCTACCCAGTTGTAAACGCCGCCAGTCGGACAAAGAGGTAGTCTTGAGCTGCTCAACAATGGCTCAAGATCTTTGACGGTATCAGGATATTTTTTCTTTTCGATGCTGTACAGTTCAGCGGTACGAGAAAGGAGAGAGGCAAATTCGTGACATTTATTCGTACGAGCTCTCTCACGGATCTCAGAGAAGTGTGGCAAAGCAATAGCGGCAAGGATACCGATTATCGCAATAACAATCATCAACTCGATAAGAGTAAAACCACTTTGTTTTTTCATACCCACCCCTGTTCAAATTATACAATCCAAGGAAATATTTTGCAAATCAATTCTTTTTGCATTATTATATTCTAAATATGATAAATGAATTTTAAAGGATACTGAAAATCAGTTTGCTTATGCGAAATTACAGATTTTTCTTTTTTATAACCATTCTAACGCTGGCTCTTGCCACTGGTTGTGTACCAAACAAGTTTCAGTTCGAAAAAGAATTTGGAACTTCGGGCGCGCGCCGTGGTGAATTTTTGAGTGCAACCGATCTGGATGTAACTAAAAACGGTAATCTCGTAGTCGCAGATGCCGGAAACACCAGATTTCAGATTATAACCAAAGATGGCGATACTACTGTAATGGGCGGCGAGTCGGGTCGAGAAGGCTACAAACTTCAGGGCATAATTGGCATAGGGGTTAACCACCTTACAGATGACATATGGGTTTGCGACCAGCGCGGCAACAAGATTGTAAGGTTCGATTCCAACGGAGAACCAAATTTGAAGGTAACCAGTAAAATGCGTTACCCAATGGATGTAGCCATAGACAGGGCAGGAAACGCTTATGTCATCATGGCAAAGGTTCCTGAAATATTTAAATACGATTCTAACGGTAATTATATTGGCACAATTGGGGGTTCTGGCAAATCGGCTCTGGTCTTTCCGACCTCAATATTGATCAATTCTGACCATTTGTACATAACAGATTTTGGCAGCAAAAGAGTTGTAAAGCTGACCATGGAAGGCAACTTCGTCTCTGAATACAAAGACAAGGGCGAATACGAAGAAATGAAAGGCCCTTCCGGCATGCATGTAGACAAGAACGGAAACCTTTACATACTGGATCTCGGCGAAGTTCCTGTCGTCATTTTATCCCCCGATGGAAAAATGATTTCAAAAATAGGCGAATTTGGCAATCAGCAAGGCAGTTTTCTCTACCCAACCGGTGTAATAGCCTTGTCCCCAGAAGAGATCTACGTTCTGGACAACAGCCGAAACACGATTCTGAATTTTATAAAAAAGGCAGAATAAATCTGTCGTAGAGTTCCCATGAAAATCCTGAAAATCACGGTTCTCATGGCATTTTTGATGGCCATGGGCATTCTGGGTTTCCTGTCGGGCGCTTATCTCTGGGTAAAAGAGATGGCTGCGCCGATTCAAACCAACCAGAAATACGAACTGACAATTGCACCCGGCACAAACACAAGGCAAATAGCCACACTCCTGAAGAACAGCAACGTAATTCGCAGCGCACTTCTTTTTAGAATTTACATCAGATTTCTGGCAGTTGATCAACGACTGCGGCCTGGCACATATCTTTTTGCCGGTAGTGAATCATTAAACGAAGTTATTTTTAAATTATTGCAGGGAAGCCTGCAAATGGTTTCTGTAACCATCCCGGAGGGAGTAACGATTAACAGGGTCGCTGCGATTCTTGAAGAAAATGGCATATGCAGGGCCGTAGAATTTATCGAAGCTGCTTCTGACCCTGCGCTGGCCGGCAGTATTTTTTCCAACTGGGAACTAATACCAGCCCCCGAAGGGCTTCTCTTCCCCGATACATACAATTTTAACCGCCCGACACCCGCCGGCAAAGTTGCTGAACGCATGTTGAGACTGACGAAACATCAGATAGACAGAATCTTAATCGAACCTCTTCCGGGATCTCTGTCTCCCTACGAAGTGTGCATTCTCGCCTCTATCATAGAAAAAGAAGCAGCTCTGCCCGACGAGAGGCCTGTCATAGCCTCTGTTTTTTACAATCGTCTTGAAAAGCGGATAAAACTTGAATCTTGCGCAACAGTCCTTTATGCGCACGGAACCCACAAAAGCCGTCTACTCTTTGAAGATCTTAAAATCGATTCTCCTTTTAATACCTACCTGAATGTAGGCCTTCCGCCCACTCCGATTGCCAATTTTGGCACATCTTCCCTCAATGCCGCTTCTAAACCGGCAGACACAGACTATCTTTTTTTCGTCTCAGATGGAAAGCGCGGTCATAAATTTTCAAAATCATTGAGCGAACATAATCGATTTAGACGAGATTTTTTTAAAACACGCGAAAAGTAACTGGAGCACCACTGACAATGCAAAACCGATTTTTTATCCTGACGATAAGTTTTTTGTTGTTTTTTACGCAACAATTGCCTGG
>SABV01000106.1 GCA_009928855.1 Erysipelotrichia bacterium
ACAAGCAAGCTGTTACTACGCTTATCAGCAATAAAATTCACGCCGCCACGTATGGTATCGCGTTCAACACCGCCGGTTGAAATAATTTTTTCAAGCTGCGCCTTCATATCATCTGCACCCGAGAACTTGAGCGGAACGATGTCAAGCCCAGGTCTTAGCAATCCTTTTTCGAGTTCTAGAAGCACTTCGAGAGCTCTTTTTATATTTACAGATCTACCGGTCAACACAATTGTATTTGATGGCGGAAACAACAGCATGGAAGCATCGCGCGGCAGCAGTGTCTGCAGAATTTTGTTGGCTTCTTCCACTGATGTGCGCTCTAAGGGAACAATCTGGGTTATCAGGGTATCGTCATCACCGAGGTCTTGAAGATCTTCAGGGGTTCTGGTTTCGGTGCCGGCGACCTTGGCATCGCTTAAAGAAACGATCTTGAACATTTTGCCGGACGACACTGCCGTGTAACCACGCACCTGCAGAATCGATTCAAGCATTGCCAGGGCTTCTTCTTTGTTCAGAGTGATCGGAGAAATTATGGTTACATCACCCTGCAGCGGCTGATTTATGATAAAACCCCGGCCTGTTTCCTGGCTCATATAGCGCACCAGACTCATCAAATCTACAGCTTCAAAGTTTATGGCGATTTCGTCAGATTTTGAGCCCTCAGAAGGTTCGATAATTTCTGCAGCATTTATATCAGAAACTTTTTCGGGGGCGTCAAAAGCAGGCGTAGCTCTTACAATCGCAGGCATGTTCGGGTTACGATTCTGCGAACGATCAGGAATCGTAACCTGGTTTTTTTGCGGGCCGGGGGGCAGATTTCTGATCAGCGGCCGTTTTTTAAATGGGTTATTTTTGGGCTCAATTGCCCGTGACTGCGCAAAAGTCGCAATAGTCGACAAAAGAATAAATAAAAGGCCAAAAAGAAGGCCCATAATGGCTTTAACACGTATTTCACGATCAAACATCATATTTCCCCGATATAAACAGGATGGCGCTTATTATAACGTACCTTTGCACCATAACCAAATCTTCTGTTTTTATGGTGATTTGGGAGGGGTAACCGAGGAAGGGGGAGCATTTTGGGGAGTTGATGGGGCCTTTTTAGGTGGTGGCGCCGGCAGCATCATGGTTCTGCCGCCACGCTGAATTTTAAGGCCGGTTGGCCGACTTTGAATAGAGCCCAGTTGAAGAGCTACATCCTGTGAACGCTTAAAATCACCGGCACTGGTGCCAAGTATCTGATCACCGGCCTGCAAATCGTAATCTTTAAATGCTTCCGGTATTTTACGCATTTCAACCGCATACTGACCACGATGCCTGGTAACCCTCATCTGTCCTTCGTTAATATAACCGGCAACAGAACTGGCTCCGACGAAAGAAGGCGGTTGATCTGCCTCTTTTCCGGGGATCTGGTGAATAGGCGGTAAAGTTTTCGAGGCCTGGGCTGCACTACTCGTATTCGGCGGCGAACCAGAGATAGTTGTTGCGTGTTCTAGAGCAAGAATGCCCACACCTTCAGGAGTCAGAAGCTTAACAGAGCGCATACTTGCTTCTATCAGCCTGATTGAGCCAGTAGCGTTTTCACGGATAACCATAATTCGTTTTTCGACCGGAACAAAAACAAAAGCGGCACTGCGCCGGTTTTCGAGAGCAATTCCCTTCAGTCGATAACCGAGCTTCTCGAGATCGACAAGCAATGGTTTTGCAACAACGGGTGCCGCAATGGGAACGCTCGCGCTCGCGACCGCTTTAGGCAGGGGCTTTACTTCTGCAACCGTCGCCGACTGGCTCGCCTGCTCAATCTTACGAGTTATATCCAGGCCGAAAAACCTTACAAACGCCCTGCCTTCTGGCATAGAGGCAGAATTGTCATTCTTTTCGGTGGCAAAAAGATTCGAAATGCTCTCAAAATCAGGCGCATGAATCTTGAGCCCTTTTATTTCGGGCATAGTCATAAACATAACAACTGCAAACAGTGAGGCTACAAGGCAGATCACAGCAATAGCAACTGCAGAGTCGTTTTTAAGCATTTTTTTGAGCATAACCAAAGTCTAACCTCGACCAGACATATTTTCAATGTTCAAACATACAAATACCGGGCGCTGCTTATTACAAAAGGCGAGGGCAAATACTTTCGAGTTCACAGCTTTCGCAGTCAGGTTTTCTGGCGGTGCAACATTCGCGACCATGTAAAATCAGCAAATGAGAGAATTCCACCCAATATTTCTTCTCAATCGTCTGCATCAGATCGCGTTCTATTCTGAGAGGGTCAGATTCAGCAGTAAGCCCCATTCTCTTTGATAAACGCGCAACATGGGTATCGACGACTATTCCCTCGGCTTTGCCAAAAGCTGTGCCCAGAATAACGCTTGCGGTTTTGCGACCGACTCCGGGCAGGTTGACAAGCTCATCGAGAGAAGCCGGAATTTGACCGGCATATTTTTCGAGAAGAGCTTGTGCGCAGGCAACGATATTTTTCGCTTTATTACGAAAAAAGCCGGTTGAATATATAGCTTTTTCGAGTTCAGGCAAGTTGGCACCTGCAAAATCAGCGATCGTCGGGAATTTTTTAAATAATGCCGGAGTGACCATATTAACTCGCTTATCAGTGCATTGCGCAGAAAGAATAGTTGCCACAAGAAGCTGCCAGGGGTTATTATGAATCAAGGCACATTCAGGCGCCGGAAACTTTTTTTTGAGAATTGTAATAATTTGTTTTGCCAGTTTTTTGTTTTTCATGCACATTATTTATAACAGAATCTTGCGGGAGCGCGGAATGAAAAAGCGTCTTATTTTACTCGCGACAGTTTTTTTCATCACGTTTTTCTTTGCGATCACTAACGAGGCTACGGCCGGCAGCTATTCAAAAGAAGATTTTTCTATATTTCTTGGTGGCGAGGTTCACGTACGCTTCGACCAGCTGCTTCTTGGATGGACCAAAACCCAGGAGCACATTGATCGCATCAAGTATCGACTTACATGCCTGAACGGCAACGCAATATTAACCAACGTAGAATACCTCGACCGCGCCTTAACGCCAGATCAGACCATTGTAAGATGGCGCCAGTCTGCGACCCCTCTCTTCTGGGATTTCTCAGAGCGTTTTAACCGCCTTGACGGGCACCACAAAATTTCGATTGGCAAAACAAACTCTGTAAAAATCAAACCATATTGTCTCGACAGCGCTAGAGTGAGATTTCACATCAGAGCCCTTGCCCGAAATTATCTGGTAGTCTGGGCGCCACGATCAGGAAACGTCTACACGACCTGGGTCAGCGGCAACTGAAGGCTCAAAATCATTAACCGGCTGCTCGCCTACAGATGGCACCTCTGCGGGCTTTTCCTGTTTTTGGTCAAAGGCAGCAGCAATTGATTCTTCTACTTTCAGCTCTTCGCGAAGAGATTCTATTCGGCTTGCAATAGCCTTTTTAAGAAGCTTTTCATCGGGCAGAGATGTCGGGTGAAAAATAGCGATTCCAGATACGGCAGCGAATAAAGATGCAATGCCCGTTGAAATAACCCTGACAAAATAATTCCACTCAAGCGCCGTCGCAAAAAGCCACAAGATAGCCCAGCACACAGAAGACAACAAAAAAATCATCATGAGAGTGCATATCAGACGCACCACATATGGTCCCTGAAATTCTTCTGAATCAAGGTTCATACGCCTTTTCAAGAGCTCATCTATTTCAATAACCGGGTGCCTGCCGCCCTGCAATCTTAAAGTGACGGCATTGATCAAATTAAGCTTTTCGAGTTGCTGCAGATCTTCTGCAAGGGTAAACAAGGCCGGTTGTTCAGATTTAAGGTCTGTACCGGCATCAGGCTTTATTGTGGGCGGAGTTTCACTCTGAGTGGCTACATTTTTATCGATCATTCGAGAAGTATATCAGTTCTATTTCTTTTCTTCCAGCCTGAGACATTTGAGTCATATCGATCACAATAAGCACTCTGGGCTTGCACTTTAAACAGATGCCAGCTGCCCGCCTTCGCAGATACAGGCTTCGCAGGAATAACAGAAAAAAATTTATCAGACACGCCAAGCACAAAAACAACAGACCCATCGCAAACAAAGAAAAAACTCTCACAGAAAAGACCCGGCAACCTGTGTAACAGATTACCGGGTCTTGCAAAAAGCATCTTTATCGGTGCCAGTCGGGAGGTTAGACTCAATTACGACAGATCACCGATCTTTGCACTGAACGGTCAACAACCGTAAGAAAGCTGGAATTCGTAAGGATGCGGGCGGAGCATAACCGGCATGGCCTCTTCATCACGTTTGCGCTTAATCCAGGTCTTGATAAGCCCATCAGTGAATACATCGCCATATTTTAAGAATTCATTATCAGCTTCGAGAGCTTCAATTGCTTCGAGCAGATTGCGCGGCAACGCCCCGATTTTTGCTCTTTCAGCCTCAGTCAAATCAAAAATATTACCTTCAATTGGCCCCACATTGCACTTCTGAGGGTCCATTTTATTTCTGACACCGTCTATACCAGCCATTACCATAGCAGCAAACATCAAATACGGGTTAGCAGTGCAATCACCGGCGCGATATTCAAAGCGCTTGTCATCAGGAGCTTTGACATAACCGGGGATTCTTATAGCTGCCGAGCGATTTGAAGTAGCCATGACAATCGAAACAGGCGCTTCATAACCAGGCACCAGGCGTTTATAAGAATTAGTAGAAGGATTTGCGAAAGCCGAAAGCGCGCGAGAATGTACCAGAATACCGGTCATGAACTGCATCGCAGTTTTACTCATGCCTGCATATCCCTTGGGATCAGAAAACACCGGCTTACCATTCTTCATAAGTTTGAAATGAACATGAAAGCCGCTGCCGGGCGCGCCAAACATCGGTTTTGGCATAAAAGTGGCAGACAGGCCATTTTCGAGAGCAAAATTGCGAGTGGCATATTTAATCTGCATAGTTTTATCGGCCATGCTTCTGGGGGTGTAGAATTCAGTTTCGATTTCGACCTGGCCAGGACCGCCAACTTCGTGATGGTGGTATTTTACACCAATGCCCATATTAAAAAGTTCTTCACACAGCTCGGATCTGAACGAAGCAAAACGATCAGCAGGCTGTTCACCATGATAACCACCTTTAAGAGGCATAGGAAATCCGGCATTACCCTTTTCAACACTGTTAGTGCTCCAATGAGCCTGGCGGGATTCGATGCAATAAGAAGCAGCATTCATCGAATCACCAAAAGAAACTTCATCAAAAAGATAAAATTCAAATTCTGGTCCTAAAAGAAGTTCTTCGCCTAACCCCAGCTTCTTAAGGCTTTCTTCGGCCTTGTCGCAAACATAACGCGGATCTTGTTCAAACCGGGGTTCGTCTCCATCTATTTCGTGAATATTACAGATAAACGACAGGGTGGGTTGTTCCCAGAACGGGTCAACAAAGGCTGTCGATAAATCGGGCACAAGAATCATATCGCTTTTATCCACAGCACGAAAACCATAGCTGGAGCCATCGAAACCAAATCCTTCCGTAAGCACTTCTTCGCTGACATATCGCGCCGGCGTGGTTAGATGGCGCCATTTACCGAACAAATCACAAGCTTTGAGATCAACGTTGACAATATTGTTTTCCTTGATATACCGAACCGCTTCCTGTGCAGACTTAAACATTCGCAGCCGTCTCCTGAGTATATGTATGATGTAGAAACCGGATATATTTATACCATAAAAAATCAGATAACCAATACCAATAAGGGTACTATTGGCAAAACCCCGAAAAAAAACAGAAACCCGAGACTTAACATGGTAAGTCGGGTTTCTGATTTTACGATAATTCTATAAGCCGTTTACGTTTACCAGGCTCCGGCGCCATTAAAATTCAAGCCAGGCTCTGACCCTGCTTCTGGCAGATCTTTTTCTTCTTCTACCTTCAACTCTTTGGTGATACCCGACTTCGCCGGGGCGGCTACTTCGCTAAGGGACTTATTAACAAGCTTTTCGACATTGGTGTAAAGATCTTTGTCATTTTGTGTCAATGAGTCGTCCACCTTCGAATAACCCAGAGCACCCGTAGTAATACCTTCGGCAATCTGCCCCACTCCCGCACGGAAGACTCCACCAACAAGCTCGCTGATACCTGCATTTACAGTCTCCCTGCCCATGATTCCGGCAATTTCCCGGCCATCGGTTGTACCGGTTTTATTTACTGCGCGAACCGTATTAACAATACCTCCAACCGCTGTATTGGCAAAACCCTTGGCTACGACACCAAGCCCCGACTGATTAACAGCAATCTTGGCAGCAACTTCAACACCCGTAGCAGCTGCTTCTGTAGCCAGTATATTCATAAGCCCCGCGTCATCGCTTATTGCACGTTCGGCTGCTGCTACCAGCGTATTGCCCGCTGTTTTAATAACAGCCTCTGCAGCAGTTGTAGCGATGGCAGCAACTTTGCAAACAGTGGCAATCGGACCAGTTATCGGAGCGGCCGGCGGAAAGCCTATCGAAATGGCACCACACAGCAAAGCAACCGCAGACAACGCGGTGGAAGCCTTGGATAAAACTTTGGCAGCACCAAGAAGTTTGCTGCCTGCATCTTTAAGGGCTTTCTGATAAATACCAAGAGCGCTTGAGCTTGCATCCAGACTCTCATACACCTTTGTCGGATCTGTTGAGGCAGCTTCTTCAAGCGAACCGCTTTTGAGCAGTTCCATCGTCTTTTTGGCGTCATCCTGAAGCTGCTTTATATCCTTGTTGGCCTGCTCAATCTGCTTGATGTATTTTTCGGCTTCTTCCTTTTTTTCACGAGCCTCTTTTTGTGCGGCAGTTTCTTTGGTAAAGATTCCTTTAATGTCACTCCAGGCGTTCTGAATACCGTTTATCGCGTTCAGAGTAAAGCTTGCAAACTTGCCAACATCAACCTGCTTGATAGCCATGATTTCGTCATAGGTTTTCTGATAATCTGCTATTGCCTGTTTTATTTGCGAACTCTGATTTTTGCTATCCTGGGCAGCAACAATAGCCGGTGCAAACAACTGCACACAAAAAGCGAACATTGTCAGCAGAGCAATCAATTTTTTTGAGAGCCTGTTCATAGAAACCTCCAAAAAATTATAATATCTCTTGGTACACTACCACAGAATATCCCAAAAGTTTTTCTGTCTTCTAAAAAAACATTCAGTCGTAATTTATGTACCAATAAGGGTTATTGATGTTCTGGTTTGCTATCGCACTTGAAATAGTTGTGGTCAGCTCTAGAAAATTGCGTCCGGCACCGGCGTCTTTGAGGTCTGCATCTATGATCAGAGTCACCAGAAGCATGGGTATTTCAGATTTCAGCGGGTGGGAATAAAGCTCAAACTTTGCCTCTCTGATATCCGGAAACACCTGTTCTTTACCGGCACCAGATCGAACCAGACACTTGCGGGCAGAATCTATACGATAATTTATTTCTTCTATTGCGATCACAGAAGAGAGCTCTGGCGTATTATACAGATGCCTGAAAAAATGGATTTCAGAGTCAGAAACCAGTATTGGAACCGTCGTATCACCCTTCGCAAATAATTTTGCCTCAACTATGGGCATGTGAAGAGCTTTCTTTTTCTGCGCCACAGTGGCAGTTTTTGGTATTACGGGGGCGGCACAGCGAAAATCACGGCGCAGATAATTGATTGCATATCTGGCACCCTGCATTTCCTGCAAATCGACTGAGCCCCTGGCTCGCTGAGCTCCGATATAAGTAAATGCTTTATAAAACATGATTAACAGCCCAGAAATAAGCATCATGCCAATCACTGCTTCAACAAGGGTAAAACCGTGGTTTATCCGGCTTTTTTTTGCCATCAATAGACTTCTCCTTCGTCGAAAACTATTGTAGCAAGAGCCAGCTTACGCATTCTATCAGGCTCGTCTCCGATAGATTCTATTTTATCCGGCGCCTTACCCTCGTTCCAATAAACTTCAACTACTATTTTTTGCATAAACCGTGAGTTTGGAAAGCTGTTTTCAACCGGCTCCAGTTTAATTTTTCTATAAAACCAGGCATTGGTATATTGTTCTGGGTATGTTTTAGTTTGCGGTTGCCACACAGAGTCTGCATGGAAAGGCAATTGAACTGATTTACGACTATCTGGATCTACAAGAGAGCCTTCAAATAGCTGAATCTTACTCTGAGTGAGCTCTTTAACAGGAACCGACTGAATCAGTTCTATGGTTTCCTGGGCGATCTGCAATGCTCTAAGATAATTTCCGGCTTTACTGGTTTCAACTCTGGTCGTTGAAGCAAAATAAATGAGTCCGCCCAAAAAAATAATGCTTACAAACAAAGCGATAATTATTTCAACAAACGAAAACCCTTTTTTGCCAGAAAAAAACTTCATCTGTCAGCCTCCTTTTTATCAGAGACCTTTTTATTGCCGCCAATAACGCTCTGTCTTATTTTAAAAGCTTTGTGATCAGCCTCTTTAAGCATTTTTATAAATGTAACCGCCTTTCTGATTGTCTCAGGAGGCTGCGGCACAAGAAACTCAACCGGCAATTTATGAAAATCCAAAGAAAACGCCTTATTGGCCGAAAAAAAATCAGCATCAGACTTATTAAAAGCCGGCTTTAACTGTTTTTCGGAAGCTTTTCTGTGTCTCATCATCTGCTCAAGCTCTTCATTAGTGGAAGAAGTCGAAATTTCGGAGTTCTGGTGCCTGGAAGAACTATCAGAGGCGGGCTTATCAGCGAAAGATTTTATAAGCACAGGGGCTTTACGAGAAATATACGGGAAAGCGAGTAACAGCGTAACCAGGAAAGAAATACCTGTTACCTTCAGAAACAACCTCCCGAGCCATTTTTTATTCAGCATAATAATCAACTGCCAGCATTGATCTTGTTTCTCCGACACTTACCCGCACCGGATATTCAGGGAAATAAAGTGCAGGATCATGAACGATTTTAAGCTGTCCGCCATCGGGCAGACTCTGCAGTTCAAACAAGTTATCCACAATCAGATTGCCGTAAATGTTGACGCTTTTTTCGCCGAAATTGATTCCGCCTTCAGCTGCGGGATCGGGAGATGAGTTGTCGCTGAAGCAGGTTGTGGCAGATAAAGATGCAAATATATTCACGGGATTGGAGGCAGATTTTACGATAAATTTACCAAACATAAGATAGACAGCAAGAGAATCTGATTTCTGGTCGACTGGCAAAAGATTACCGACGAAACAATTTCCCTCATTTACAATTATGCGCCCCTTGCCCCTGTACTTTTCGACAGTGGTAAGGTCTAAAGATTTGTTATCTGAACCAAGGATAAGAGAAATACCATCGAGAGCAAGAATTTTTTGACCATCGACAGTTTTTATACGATCTCTCGCAAACTCTTCGGCGGTATTATAAATATGGGCCACAGTGCAGAACGAGTCATCAAAAGAGGGAAAAACATCATGACCCTCGACTCCACCCCGCACTGCGGTGGGCGACTTAGCCGTAATGGTGCCAGCTCCAAAGAAAAAATTATTGATAGACAATGAATCTATGGACGTTGACATCAATGTTCTGGTTCTTTGATCAACCAAGGGATTGCAGAGTTTACCGGCAAAAGTTTCAGGGGGATCTTCATAATGAAGCGGAACCGGTGGAAACGGGACATTCATTGAGTTTCCACCATGCAGGTCGAACTTGACTGTTACCTGATCGAGAAACCCGACCCTGAAAAAACGCAGGTAAACAGGACCTTCAACATAAACAGGAATATCTCTGCCTTCGCCGAAAAGAAGCGGCATTTTTCCGCCAACGATTCGTTGGGGATTTTGCTCTTTGAAGTGTTCAAAATATTTTACAACGCCAGAAAACGGGTGTTCATCTATAAAGCTCTTGCTATTTTCACCCATAATACAGCTGTAATCGGTATACCCATAATGATACTTCCAATTTTGCATAAGAGAAGTAACAAGAGACCTGAAAACATCTGAACCCGCGGGGTTGCCGCCGGATTTCTGATAATCTTTGGCTATCATGTAGCCAATTGAACCTTCGGTACTGGCAAACTTGCTGCTGCTATTCACAACTGATTTATAAATTTCTACAAGTTCGGGAGTATTGTGAAAGTCAGTAGTTTTTGAGAAAGAGCCAGCTATGTTATTAAAAGAAAAAGGAGGAATCGCAAAAAAAAGGTTATTTTCACTGGCCTGCGCATACTGGCTGCTGACAGTTTGAAAAGATGCAGGCTTATAGAAAGCCCCCAACAGGTGATTGTCATCTTTAAAGCACAGATCCAGAATTACCGGAGGTGAATTATCGCTCTTAGCACCCTTAGGAAACTCGGGACATGCAGGATAAGAGCGATTTCCCAAATAAATAAATGAATATCTGGCGGGGTCGTCGGGAGTAATCCCCTGTATAAGAATCCGCTTTTTTGGGTTATTCAAGTTGCGACAAAAACTTTTTACAAACAGGGCATATTTGTCAATGAATGGATCAGAAAGATCCACTATTTTTATTTCGCGTCTTTCTTTGAGCCTGATTTCAGAAGGCAGATCTCTGAATTTTGCCTTGCCGATGAGCTCCACATAACCGGTATAAGAGGGGCGTGGGCCACCAACCTTATTAGCCACGACAACGCTAACAGAACCTGAAATTTCCCCATGCTTGCCAATATAATTGGCAACCAGATTATTCGAAGCAGGAAGCTGCGAGGGTGCAAAATCAACATTATAAAGAACTTTTGCGCCAGAACCGGGATTTGATTTCCAGAAACTGAAAATTCTGCTGCCAATTGAGGTGTTTTTATCGTTTACTCCAGCTTTTACAGCTGCCAGCATCTCGTTTATACCTGCTTGAGCGAACAAAACAATTCTTTCCTGCTCAATTGTACGATTAAGTTGCAAAACCGCCCCGCTTTTATGACTGCTGAGGCTGACAATCATGATCATCATCAATAAAGCAAAAGTGCAGACAAAAAAAAGAACAAAGCCACAGCGGTTACGCCAGCTGCCAGGCGTCTTTTCTCTGTATTTCATTACAAATCCTGTTTTGAGCTGCAACAAACTCATATCTATTTAAATTACCACAAAAAAAACCACATCTTCCATGATATACCAAAGCGAACATATAAAAAACAAACAGCCAGATCAAAGGGCGAGACCTATCACACTAAAATAGCGAATTCAGGACCTCTCTGCCCAGAACGACGCAATTCGTTTCTGTTAAGCCTGCGCCATGCATTAAGAGTAGT
>SABV01000107.1 GCA_009928855.1 Erysipelotrichia bacterium
CTGTTACCCTTACTCAAACAGAGGCTGCCGGTACTCCTGTTGGTGCAAAACTCGATATAAATGCTACAGCTCGTATAATAGATTTCAGAAGCTCCGATACGACCGGTGCTGCCTACTACGAGCAGGAGGGCGTCGGGACGCTTGAATTACGCGTTGTTGTCGAACCGAAAAGCGACTTCAAAAAGCACCTGCAGGGCGCCTGCACCATCACCCGACACCATGATTACAAAGTTATTTCAATAGTTTCCCGCCGCGATAACAACAGTCAGCGAAGCTCTTACGTTAACAACTATGTGCTTGATTACGCGCTGTTTTTACGTGACGGCCAGGAAGAATTCGACTCTCAAACTTCCCTGGGCGTAAGCCTTAACCCTCCGCAGCATTCTTTGATTGTAGACCAGACTGGGTTGACCGCCGAAACTTTCGGCAAGATATATCTGGGAAACCGCAAAAACAAATATGTTTATTTAAATATCGATACTCCCAGAAACGATTTTATTCCGGCACCGCAGAAAAAAGAAAAAATTCTCGAAGTTGATGATCTGACAGTTTTCGAGCTGCTTCCACAATTAAAGGGCATGGTTAAGGCAGAAGCGGAGAAAGCCGTTAAAAAAGAAGGTGCAAAACTGGTTGGATTCTCAATGACCGGGCACAAGGCTTATTTTGAATACACGCGGCATCCCGTGAGCGATGAGGCTCTCACTTCTCTCACAAACATGAAAGATTACCGTGATACGACACTGGCCGGTGAAGCCAAATTTAATACTCAGAAAGCCCTGCTTGATTTCAGCCCAGGACTTGTGTTCGAGCCGGCAAATAGCCTGCAAAATATTCTTGAAGGTGACATTCGCGAGAGATATTTTCATTTTGGTCACTTTTTTGTCGATCTGAGCGCTTGTAAGATTTATGTTAAGGCCGAAAAGAAGGTTGGTTTCAAAAAAAAGAGCAAGTCGGAGACCATGGAAATAACTGACGCTGCGATGATTCAGAAATATAAAAATCAGAAATACCCATGCTTTGACGCGGATCATTTTCCGGAACTATGCGCCAATGATGCTATTGTAAATCTGCGGTATATCAAAGACAATATTGCCAATACCCGCCCGGAAGTTTTATGCAAAATCGACAGAGAGAACCGCTACCTGAAAAACTCAAACAGTTTGTTGCAGCATCCGGCTTTTTTTAATTACCGCAGTATGGGCGTTATCGAAGACCCGGTTATGGCATCGGTACCTTTTGCCCACGTTAATCTCTGGGCACGAAGAATGGTTTCGAAAAAGCAACTCGAAGAATTCGGCATTTATATCCCTTCCCAGAAAAAACTCAACTTGCGCGGTGTTGTGCAGGTCAACGATGCTATTACTCTTGGTGAAACCGGTGATATTGAAGTAGAGGGTTGCGGCGTTCTTGTGGCGCCGGGCATTACTATTTCTGGTGGCATAAAAAAGAAGCCCGGAACCGATTCGCTGTGTGTTCTCATGACTCGCGGCCAGACAATTACCGTTAATACTTCTCAACCGATTGATGCTGCTCTGGTCAGCATGGGCAGCTCAAGTCTCAATGGCTCTGTGGTTGCTAACAAACAACTGAATTTAAACGGTTGCCTGGTTGTTGATCGCCTGAATCTCAATAAATGGCAGCAGGGCGTTAAACACAGCATTAAATATGACTCTGCTTTTAAGCGCGATGATGATCTTTATCAGGTTAACATCTCACGGTGGGTAAGTTTCGAAAGGATGGTCGAACAGGACGAATGAAAAAACGCGCCTTTTCTTTGCTCGAAATCATCATCGCCATGGCTTTTCTTTCGGTTGCCATACTGTCCATGTTCTGGATGAACAGGGCATCAAACCAGGGTTCCATGGATGCATACTACGAATTTCTCGCTTTCTCGCTGGCCCGGGAGCCTATCGAGGTGTTCAGAGGATTTGGTTATGACTACCTCAAGATGATCGCAGATGGCAGTGTTTCGCCGCCAGCCTGGTATTCGGTGGGGGCGTTGAAGGATATTGATTTTGATTTTATGTCAGATATGCAGTATCCAGCAGAAGCCCGGCTTTTTCAGCGTATGGTTGAACTTAGTCCTGTTGCTTCAGGCAAACTCAATGGTATTCGCATCAAAGTAACGGTTGCGGCGAAGGGGCAGAGCCGCGTTGAGGTCTGGATGAGCCGAAAGTCAGTCAGTCTTGAATCCATAGTGATGGAGCGTCCAAAATGAGTGGCAGAACCATGCACAAGAGAAGAGCTTTTACGCTTGTGGAAGTTATGATCGTGGCCATCTGCCTCGCTTTACTGCTGGGGCCGATTTTTCTTGTTCTGCGCTCAGGCACCAAGACTTCTCTTAAGGGTATGATGCGCATAGAAACGACGCTAGAGGCTCGCAGGGTTATCAAGCAGGTTTATGCAGACCTTAAGATGGCATGTTTCCCCTTGCCATATAATTCTGTATATAATTTCGACAATGTCATGCAGACTGGCGGGGTGCCGCCTCACAACACATATAAATTTATGAGTTTTCCTATTCATCAGAAAATGGAAAATATTTTTTCGAGTCAGCTTTCCGGGGTGAATTATCGCGATGTTGCTGAGATAACCTACCGCGTTGAAGAGGGCAAAGACCCTGATAACCCTTTTTTGACGCTGTTTCGTGATGAGTCGTTTGGGGGCAAGGTAAATACCAGGGTTCTCAGCGATAAGATCAATTTTTTCGAAATAAAGCCGATCATGCTGCAGCCATACGGCAAGAACCAGTTCTATTTTCTGGTAACCCTTCAGCTGATCGATGCTTTGCATCCCTCTGAATTAAAAGGCAAAACGGCAGGCACAAAGCTTGATGAGCTGCAAAGAGACGTTATTCTTGCCGACTTTTTTGATGTGGTGTACCCTGAATATTTTCATGCGGCCTGGAACCAGGTTCGTGTTAACCCGAACTGGCACTCGCAAATACGCCAGCCAGAGGCAGTTGCCGGGCCCTGAAAAAAACCTGAAAAAAAGATCATTCGTTTGCAACGAAAAGTTTTTTTCTTTCGTATATTGGATGAAATGAATATTTCATGCAGGAGGTTTGTAATATGTTTGCAAAATCGTTAAGAGGTTCCGTTTTTGTTGCGTTTATGTTGATTGTTTCGATGACGCTTTCCGGTTGTAGCTTTGATATCGGGTCGCTTCTCGGCGGTCTGACAAATGTCATCGGTAAGGTCGGGCAGGGTCTGGGAAGCTTTATTTCCAAGGGCGTTGATGTTGCCAAAAATTTTATTGGCAAGGCCAAAGATTTTGTTCAGCCGATAATTGAAAAGGGTAAAGAGGTGTTTGATAAGGTTAAGCCAATAGCCGAAAAAATCACTGACGGCGTCGACAAAGTAAAGGGCGTTCTCGATGACGTTGGTAATGTCGGTAACAAGATTACTGATTTTGGCAATAAAATGATTGAAGGTGGCACTGACGCTGTTGGCACCAAAATTGATAAAACTGCGCCTACAACTGAAGTCGTTGCCGATCCAGACAATGAAGACAGCGTTATAACAATTAAACCCGCCGATGATGCCGCAGCAGCACCTGCAGCGGCACCCAGCCTTCTTTCTGACAAAGAACGTACAGAGGTCAGTAAAAAAGTTACCGAAAACGTAAATCAGATCAGTGGTGCTGTAAACTCGCTCTCAGAATGTATTGCAAAATTTAATGTTTCTGCTGCCGAAAAAAAAGATACTGAAGCACAGATTGCTTCTATCAAGGCCAATATGGCTAAAATTCTCAAAGATCCTACTTCTAAAGAATCTCAGGCTCTCCTCAAGAAGACCCAGGAAGACGCCAAAAAACTCAGTTCAACAGCCAAAAAGTATGCTGATTACGCCAAAGGAACCGTGGATTCGCTCGATTCAGTTCTTGAAAGTTGCAAGGATGTCGGTGATTCTATCAGCTCTCTGTTTAAAAAATAAATCGCGCGCGTAAAACCAGACGAACAGGGTTAAAACCATGAACAGTCCGGAAATCTCAGAAAAATGCCAGAAATGCCTGGACGCCATAATGAGCGGGCAGCTTCCCGACCGGGAAATGCAGGCTCACATGGCGTCCTGCCAGGCATGTATTCAGGCGGTGCATACGCTAGAATCTCTCAAACGTGAAGATTCCGCGTTCTCGCATGAGTCTTATCCTGAGCTTAAGCTAAAAATCATGCGCCGACTCGAGCCGGTTCTTGAAAAAAGTCGTATGGCTCAGGTTCATGAAAAAACGTGCTTCTCGTGGTCATTACTCTTTCGAACTTCTTTTGCGATAGCTGTTGTAATGCTTGTGTGCTTTTCGTTATTTATCGGTCGCGGGCCTGCAATTGTGGTTTCACCTCCAGAGGTCGACCTGGCAGAAACGGCGATCAGGGCTGATTCCTTTAAGTTAGCATTGAATGGTAAAGAAGCCACTCAGGTTTCTTTGGATAACCCGGTTTCTGTGTTTGCAGGCGAAACGGCCGAAATTACTGTTCCTGATGGTTCAAAACTGAAAGTTTTCGGCCCCGCACGTTTGACTGTGGCTCAGCGTGGGTTTCATCTTCTTCAGGGCCGTTTGCAGGCCTCTGTCGTCAAGGGTGCTGGTGAATTCATCGGAACCACTCCCCACGGTCAGATTATTGTGCTTGGCACTGTGTTTATTTGTGAAACAGACGCGCGTAAAACTCTTGTTGAAGTGGTCAGCGGCAAAGTAAAAGTGACTGCTGACGGCTCTGAACCGAAGATATTGAGTGCCGGTGAAAAAATAGAGATGTGTCAGTCGGGTGCTGTTTCTACCGAAACCGAGACAATACCCGCAATCGACAGTGAGTAGGTACGAATAGTTCTAAATGTCAGGTTTTTAAAAACAGCTCCCTCTAATCAAGGGAGTTGTTTTTTTGCACTTCAATACGTAATCGGCCCATTATTCTGAAAAAACGTGAACGCAGCGTGGTTTCAATTTCGCCCGTGATTTCAGATATTTCTGCGAATGGCATTGCCTGAAAAACACGCATTTCTACAAGAAATTTTTCTTCTGGAGTTAAGGCCTGTAATAATTCGCTGGCAGAATGTTTTACGATAATTTCTTCCTCAGGGGAGGTTGAACGTTCGGCTACAATTTCATGCTGACAATCACGTTTGCGATTTTCCCGTCGGCATTCATCAAAATATAGGTTACGTCCAACTGTCATCAGCCAGGATGAGAATTTTTTGTCTTCCTCAAACGAATCCAGCTTTAGAATAATTTTTTCAAAAGTTTCCTGAACCATATCTTCAAGCATTGATTCTGGAACCCGCAAATACCTGAAAAACGCTATCATCTGCGGAAGATAACGGTCTATAAGTCGCCCCATGGCATTGCTGTCGCCACTGCGAATTTTTTTTATCAGGGCAATGTCTTCGGCGTGCCTGAATACCGCAGCAGTTTGTTTATCAAGCTCCCGCATCATTTTTCCCCGCCGTTTTCTGAAGAATAATCATTTATCTGGCGCATTGTTCTTATTCTTGCAAGATAGGTATTGTTAGGGCCTTTTCTGAAGGGAACCAGCGAAACGCGAAGTTTTGTGCCGATTCTGGGTGCTCGATATCCTTCTCTGGCCGGCGTCAAAACAAATGTTTCGCCCTCTTTGCTGACAAATTCAACCATGGCACCAGATATTTTTTTTACAATCCCTTCTCTTACATACTGGTCAACAATTATGGGCCTGCCAGCGGTATTCTCGGGTGCAGAACCTCTGGGGATAAAAAACACATAAAATCCCGCTGCTGCGGCCAGCAGAATGCCAACCGTTATCCATGAGCTTTTGCTCGAAAGAAATTCTTTTGCAAATTCTACAAGAGCTACGATAGATTGCCGTGGGGTGAGTTTGACTTCTGCAGCCGGAGACCGGTATGCATACGCTGGTTTTCTGCTTTTTTTCTTGTCTTCTTCTTTTTGCCAGCGCTCTTTTAATGATTCTTCAGTCGCCAGATCTGTTTTTTGAGTGGAAACTTTGTCTGTCGTTTCTGGTTCTGACTGACCGTCCGAACAATTTTCGCGCAAAGTCTTTATTTTATCTGCAACAGCGCCGCCATGAGCCTTTTCTATTTTATAGAGACTGTAAACATTGTCAGATGAAGGATTTGCTGCAAAGTGGCAGAGCCCGGTTTCTATGAGATTATCATTGTCGCATCGGCAAAGATAATCTGTCAGTTGTTCTCTGATCAGAGCAAAGTCGAACTGATCCATGCATTCAAGTGCCATGCGCTGCTGAGCCGGATCCATTGATAACAGCATGGCATTCAGTGAAGATACTGCCTGGTTAAAATCGAAGTTCTTAAGAATGCCAAGAGCAGCCGATTTCATGCGAATGTCCGGTACTTTCAGGCACTGGCCAAGATATGGAAAAATACTATCCGGGTCGATTTCTCCTAGATATTCGACGGCGGCAGTGGCAAGATCAACGTCGGCATTGGCTATCAGTTTTATCGCAGCTTCTTCAACGCCCTTTTGTTTCAGGCGCGTCATAGTATGAATAGCTGCTGTTCTTACGCTTGTCGATTCTCCCCGGGCAGAAATCAGTTGAATTAACTGACTCTGGTAGTTTTTAAAAGAATCTGCATTAAGATTAGCGAATATTTCTATTTTTTCATTATCAGTTTTGCCTGTTAAAGCAACTGTTGCTGCCGTTGCTGGCTGTTGTAATCGAACTTCGTGCGCAGCTGCAACCTTTGTGGGTGGTTGCTTTGCGGGTTGATTGTATGCAAAGACCTCTGCTGTTTCCTGTTTGGGGGCACTTTTCAGGTATACGCTGAATCGGCTTTTAGCTGTTTCTGAAATGGGCCATGCGAGAGCTTCGTTAAAGGCTTCCTGTATTTCTGGGCGTTTCAGGCTTGTGCGTATTGTTTGGTCCAGTTCTGGGTCGATAACGGTGTTACTCAATTTCGCCGCAACCTGTTTGGTAAAGCGCAGAGCATTGCGCTTGTGAACCCATGTCTGCAGCTTTTGCGTATAAAGTTGAAACTGATCCCCAAGAATGCCCGATTTCTCAAGCAGTTTAACCGCCCCATTAAGAATTTCTTTTACAAGTTCTGCTTTGCGAGCCGGCGAGCGCTCGGCAATTTCATACAATTTAAACGGAACCTGCACATCTGGATTCATTTCAAGAATCCAGCCAGCCCTGATAAGCAGTTCTGGGTGGTTCTCTGCTGCAAAATATTTTAGCAAAAGCGGTTTAACCATATCAAAGGGCAAAAATGGACAGTTTTGAATCCCTGCCAGTCGATCAGACAATTCGGCAGAGAGAAGTAGTGCCTGAAGATGGTTTAGCGCTTCTTCCTTATCTATTTTTGCCAGACCTCTGATTGCCAGAGCTTTTATCTGAGGGTCTTCTGAGTTTAGAAGCCTGGGAAGCTCATCTAGCAATAGCTCTGGTTTCATGTGTACTATTGTTTTAAGTGCTGCCAGCTTAAGACTGAGGCTTTCAGAATTAAGAAAGGAGGCAATCTGGCCGAATTTTTCTTCTGGCCATGAGCGACAGAAAAGCCTGATAACGCGTGATGCTATTACCGGAGAAGGCTCTGTTGCTATTAATTCGGGGCCAAGCGATTTTAAACCTTTGGGCAGACGTAGTGGCAAATCAGATAAAATGCGCATTTTAGAGGTTTCATCTGCTGAATTCCAGACAGAAAGAAAGCCTTGCTGTTCATTTATGCCGACTGCTAAAGATGGAGATGCTCCTGCTATTTTGCTTTTTACTGCATCAATAGCGTGCTTGATGAGCATCTGACATTCGCCGTCATCTTCAAATTTGCTTATTTCTTCAAGAACTGTAAGCAGTTCTGGTGACGCTCCGCTTTTGATGACCTCTTCAAGCGCAAAAATTCTGAAAGACTTAATCGGAGCCTTCAGATCGTCTATCAGATTCTGTTGTTCATTTTTTACAGTCACATCAGACATATTATTCTATCGGCCGGCAGTTTACAATTAAATCAGGATTTTGCCGTCATCACCCATACGCCATCCCATTCGGGGCCAGGCGGATGGGCGATGAAGTGGTGACAACGGCTCACATACATTTTGGCAAGCTCATCTTTGCGATTCAGTCTGATTGCCGCTTCAAATGAAGCCATTGCCTCTTGCCAGCGCTGCTGACGGTAAAGTTCATGCCCCTGATGGGTGTATGCTATCACTTCTTCAATGTTTGGAAAAGACTGGCGATCGTGGTGGTCGAGTATCTGCAGCACTCTTACAGGAGTCAGCTTGCCTTTGACTCTTATTAAATCGACTTCGCGTGTCAGATAGCGGTATTTCAGCTGCTCAAAGGTTTTTTCACTTATGAGGATGTCTGCGTGGTAAAACTTTGTGGCACTTTCCAGGCGAGAGGCCAGGTTGACCCCATCGCCAATAACCGTGTAGTCCATGCGTTTCATCGAACCGATATTGCCTACCAGAACATTGTCGGTTGCTATGCCTATGCCAATATTGATCGTTTCCTGATTTTTAAGCATTCTGAGAGCGTTGAACTGTTTGAGAGCTTTCATCATGTCTATAGCCGTGGTTACGGCTCTGTCTGCATCTTCTCCCGATGAAAATGGCGCTCCAAAAACCGCCAGCATGGCGTCTCCAATGAATTTATCAAGTATTCCGCCATGATGAAAAACCGTGTCGACCATGGTCGAAAAATATTCATTTAGCATTACAACGGTTTCTTGTGGCCCAAGACGCTCTGAGATGGTTGTAAAATTACGTATGTCTGAAAAAAGAATACTCAATTCACGCATCTGCCCGCCAAGCTGGGCGTCAGAATCCATGAGCTGATCAGCGATTTCTTTGGTCATGTAACGCGCCAGAGTGCCTTTCAAACGCTTCTCAATAGAAAGGTCTTCGAGAATTAAAAGCGCGCCCATCGGTTGGTCGTCGATGTCACGTAATGGCACTACCGACATGTTTATTGATACCCTGCGCCCCTGCATATTGGTAATTTCTGCATCGAAAAAACAGTCTGAATCATTTCTGGCGATAACGCGTCGCAGACTGTCTACAATCCAGTGATTATCGCCGGTAAAAGTGATGTCAGCGTATTTGCCGATAACTTGATTTTCTTCGGCACCCAGTATTCTCATTGCGATGCCGTTGCATTTTTCGATTCTGCGCATGTTGTTAATGCTTATTACGCCATTGCTGAGACTGCGTAGAATGCTTTCGCTGTAATTATTCATGTTCAAAACTTCATTGAAGAGCTTGGCGTTCTCAATCGCTATTGAAGCCTGAGCCGAAAAACTTTTGAGCTTTTTTTCGTCTTGACGGGTGAACACGCCGCCATTTTTATTTAAAACCTGAGTAACCCCTATGCTTAGACCTGATTTATTTATCAGCGGCATGCAAAGGATGTTGCGGGTTCGATAACCGGTGCGCCGGTCTATTTCCTGGTTAAAACGTGAATCTTTGTAAGCATCGGCAATGTTAACCGTATTACCGGTCGAAAATACTTCACCCGCAATACCCCTGTTTGCCGGAATCCTGATTTCCTGATCCTGCATGCCGAGTGCTACCTGTGACCAAAGCTGGTTCTGCTTTGTGTCATGCAGAAAAACGGTGGCACGATCGCAGTTTAGAATCATGGTGACGGCTTCCATGAGTTTTTCCAGAAGCGGTTTTAGCTGAAGCTCTGATGAAATTACCGAAGTCAGCTCCAGCATGTGAGATTCACTTTCGCGAGATTGCTGAATCTGCTCGAATTTTTGCGCATTATGCAGAACAAGTGCTGAATTCGCGCTTATCCTCTCTAGCGTATTCATTGTTTCAGCAGGTAGGGGCAGGCGTTTGATGTTTATCAGCTCTAGAACGCCGATAATCTGACCCGTTTGAATTATTCTGACCGGTATGCAGATCAGATTTCGTGTCTGAAAACCGGTCTGACGGTCTATCTCGGGGTTAAAGAGAGGGTTGGCGTAAGCGTCTGTGGTGACCAGTGTTTCGCCTGAGTCCAATACTGCTCCGGCAATGCCCTGTTCCATCGGAAATCTTATTTCTTCTGTTGCATCACCGCCAAATACTCTCGAAAAAAGCTCATTTGACTCGCGGTCTAAAAGAAAAAGTGTGCCGCGTTCAGCTTCTGCAATATCTGAAGTTATTTCGACCAATAGTTGCAGCAGATTGTCGAGAAGTCGTTCTGAAACATCGAGTAAATCACTTACCTGGTCAAGAAGACAGACCAATACGTCAGAATAAGAGGCGCTGACATTGCTTTTTACATCGCTAACAATGGCTTTGATCTGCGAATCATTAAGTTTTTCGGTTAGTATTCGATGAATAATCGCTGTGTTGTTTTCCATCCACCCAATCCCTCTATTCTTCTGTAAGTCTGTATTCTAACCCTAATTTCTCTCTTCTTCAACCGACAATGTGAGAAGATTCTGATAAATATTCTGTTAACAATTATCAACTTGGGTCGATATAGGAGTTGCCTGTGGACCCTACATGTTTGATTATTGTATTTTTTCTAAAAATAAATAGTCTTTACAGTAGAGATTGTATTCTATAAACTGTGTGTACAGTAAATAAGCTTTCTTACAAACTTTGCCATAATCGCAGCAGCAATTCGAAAAATAGCCAATTTTTCGTTGCCTGGTGGATTATAAAAATTTGTGACGAGGCTATAACTTTGAGGAAAACTGTAAAAATGCAAAAAGTGAATTCTTTGAATGGTTGTTCAAGACCTGGTATAACTGCTGCTATCGTGGCGCTCTTCCTTTTGCTGATCGCGGGCAGAGCTCCTTTGATCGCCAGGCCCTTTTATGTTCAGCTGTTTGAAAATTCGATAAAAGAATCTAATCAGGGAAACACCACTGTCGCGGCAGAGCTGGCGCTTGAAGCTCTCCAGCTGTGCCCTCCCGGTTCCAGTCGTGCGCGCATCCGTCTTCATCTTGCAGAAGTTTATATAAAAGAAGAAAAATTTGCTGCTTCCAGATGTCAGTATGAACTGCTTGCAAAAGAAGGCCAGACATGGCTCCCGGCTTCTATTTACGGGGTGGCTAATACATCTGGTCTTCTCGGAGATGAGAGAAGGTTTAAAGAATCTTTAGATGCTTTCATCGCAGACTTTTCTGATCATCCGCTTCGTTCTCAGCTTGAATTTATAAAATTAAATCCTCAGTCTGAAATCGCTTTTAAAGAACAGCAGACCTCAAAAGACGAAGTCACAGAA
>SABV01000508.1 GCA_009928855.1 Erysipelotrichia bacterium
GGTACATACATGTTGGGGCGCTCACAAACAACTATACTCTCTTCTCCGGCAGCGATCTTCTGCAACTGCTCGCGCACCCACTTACATTCACGAAAAAGAGCAAGCGAATTCACTCCCCTGTTGCCCGAAGCGAGTGGCCACGCAGTGACTAACAAAACGAACATCAGAGCAACCGCAACAGCAGCTAGAGGAGCGTGAGTCACGCCCGGGCCAATCTGAACTTTTTTTTCGGCAACCTCAGCCGAGTCTCTAAACAGAGCTGATTCAAGGCGCTTCAAAGCATAAACAGCCAGCAAAACCAGGGCTGGCTGTAGAATAACAGTTAGTCTTGCGGTATAGGCATTTAAGGGGTTTCCCTGTGTATACATGAGCCTTGCAGCCAGATGCAAAAGAAAAAATGCCGCCAGCGAAAGTTCAAAAAGTTTACTATACCGGGGCTTGTCAGAATATAAAAAATCTTTGAGCCACAACAGAAAACCAATTACAGCAAGCGCCAGCAAAAACGGGCCGACAAAGCGCGTAAGACCAGAGTCGGTAAAATAGCTGACAAAACCAGCCAGATTTGGCATGATATGCGATACAGAAAAAGCATTTTCAATATCATCCACCTGAAACCTTGTAGTATCCCAGGTTACGCTGCGCAGCCAGAACGCCGGCATCAACAAAACCGGAAAAGTCCAGATCAGAAAAGTATCAGTTTCCTTTTTAAAACGCCTGGCCAGAAACATGATCGGCACGAAGCACAGCAGCGCCAGAATCGACTCATATCTTGAGTGTGCCAGCAAAACGAGGCAGGCAGATAAAGGCAAGGCTACGCCTTTTCCCGACAACAACAGGTCTGATAAATAAAAGACAAACAGAGCCAGAGCAAGATTAAAAATCTCAAACCCAGCAGAATTAGAGCACTGCACAAAAGACGGAAAAGCCGCAAGCCCGATCATGGCAGCAATTCCCCATGTTCGCGAACTGTGGCGCGCCACCAGCAGATAAAATAGCACCAGAGCAAACCAGGCCAGCAGAAAGTTCAACACAAAAGCATTTTCGGGTCGATAACCGCTGATATTATGCAGCAGTGACAACGCAAAAGGGTAACCCGGCGGGCGCATTTCGGTTTTATATGAAATCGTGTTGCGCATGCCATGATAGTAATAAAGAGCCTCAAGAGGCAATCTGGTCTTCATGTTCTCATGCATTTCGAGAGAAACACCCAGCAGATTTGTCTCATCAGCCAGAATTCTGAACTCTGGCGGACTCACCAGAAACCCGGCGAACACAATCAGCAGAGCAGCTACAAAGGCTGCGCCATGCCTCTGCAACGATGAGAAAGCGGCAAAACTGCGGCGCAATCGATACACGCCCACCAGCAAAAGCATGGTTGCAAACAACATAAAAAACCAGGCAAGATTCTGATAAGCCCATTCACGAAGTTCGGGCGGCGGCAAAAACCCACCGGCTAATGCCAGCAGAGAAGATACAATCAGACACAGAATATTATGCTTCATAATAAATCACGCAATATTGCCTGCAGACAATATACGCCCCCTACCAGCTCGCAGCTATAGACACGGGGGTAGAAACCCCTCCGGTCACGCTGAGTTGGCCGTTTCCAACCTGACCGGCATCGTTGGCACCCCAGGCATAAAGTTTTTCGACCGGCTCAATCGCAAACGAATTGTTTGCAGAAGCGCCAATAAGAGATGAATTTGTAAAAAAAGTCAGTTGCACCGGCGATAACCTGGCGGGCGAGGTATCTGAACTGGCGAGTTGAGCGTTGGTATTATCACCACAACCATATAACAGAGCGTTATTGCCAAGAAAAAGACTATGATGATCACCTGCGACAAGCTGTTTTATTGAGCTCAGACCTGAAATTTCACGAGGCAATTCAATAACCGCAGTGGTGGTAGCCAGACCAGTTTGGCCAAAAGCGTTGAGCCCCCACGAATAAACTTTTCCATCGCTGCCGAGAGCCATAGAATGACCGAGACCAGCAGCTATCGACGTCGCGGTTACCGGAAGAGAGATCTGAACAAAAGAACTCAGAAGCTCACCTGTATCTGTGGCAAGTTGAGAATAACCGTTATCGCCGCAACCCCACACAGTGCCGTCGGTCTTAAGAACCAGACTGAATCTATTACC
>SABV01000509.1 GCA_009928855.1 Erysipelotrichia bacterium
TTCTTCATCTTTAAGAATCCGCATGTAATATTGAGCCGGCACCTCTGCATCTTCATTGTCGCAAGGGTCGAAAAAAGTATCAGAAAAAAGGGTGGTCGGGTAAGTTGAGCTTCTTATCTCGCGACTTAAAAAACTGAGGGCATTGCGCAACTGATCGACAGTGCCATTTACCCACTGAGCACGACCAGCTGTTTTGCTACCGCCAATGAAAAGCTGGTAAACACCGGTCATAAACAATGCCAGAATAAGGCAGGCTATTACAACTTCAACTAGAGTAAAGGCATGCTTATGACGGTGTAAAAGTTTCAATCCACTGACCCTTTTCTTGTTATTTTTTGAATGCGTTTCTGTATTTGGGGGGTTACCTTACCCTGGAAATTTTTGGCAATGCCTTCGACACAGACCTCTATCGCCTCTTCGCCATATTTTTTAAGGCCTTTGATAGACTGAATCTTAACGTCTGTGACACGGTAATTCATTGTGTATGGGTAACCATCGTCAGTCGTAACATCAAAATCGTTGATGTTTTTGATTTTCTTGTCTATAACCGCTTCAAGTGGCGGCTGCAAACAACATGAATCAACATTCATGTTTGAACAGTCACGAATATAGTATGCAAGATATTTAGAGGGCTTTAGCGAACTTGAAGGTGCCACAGGCAGCACATAGCGAGATTCAGGCTCAGTAGAAGCAAGAGATGGTGCCAAAAAACGATAATCAGGGTTATGAAAGCTGCCGACTCTTATAAAAGCGTCTTTGCCAGGCAAAGGGTAATAGAAATATTTTGGTTGTTTGTTGCTATCAAGCTCACGAGCCGGCAAAACCCTCACATAAAGCTCAGGCCTACTGCTCATTGGCTCAAAAGCAGCCTTGCCGCCAGAAGTACAGCTTTCAAATTCGGTAAAATTGCACAGAGGATTTTTGCCCTGCGAAAACTCAACCGCATCATAAAGTTCTGTAGGAAACAGTCGGGCCTTGAGAAGAAAGTGCTGCATTGCAGCCCGAGCGGCAAAAAAGGCCTGGCGTTCCTGGATAGTCAGCTTGTTATGCCCCGAAGTGCTTGACTGCCTGAAAATCATGGCAACGAACAAAATCAGCATACAAAAAGAGAAAAAAATGGCAACCACAATAGCAACACCGCTTCTACTAGAATGTTTATGAGGAATCATCAGTCGATATCCCCCTTTATTGTCATCAGATGAATGCGCTGTAATCTGCCACCCGTTTCTTCTGGGGTCTTGAAATAGCGTTGATCAAGGTTCCACTGAACCTGGACAATCATTTTTTTCATCGAGCACCAGCTAAACTGCTCAGAAGCCTGATAAGCCACCTTATCAGAAACCATTTTAGAAGTGAATCGTTCTGCCACAGGATCGATAAAACCCGGTGCGTCGGGCGCAAGCGTTTCTTTGCCCTGATCGAGATAAACATTCACTGGCGGTTCCCCTACGCCCTTTCCTGAAGAAAGGTCGAGTTCTGAAAAAGGCTTGCTCGTGTCCGCAGGATCTTCAGCGTAATCCGGAACCCAGTTGCCGTCAGAAATAATGGCAGGATTGCGTAAAAATGCAAAAGACATTTCTGCAGATTCGGCAAAATCTTTTGGTTTGCCAGCCGGAAAAGCAGAACCAATAGCAAGCCGTTCTGGTCGAGCCGGCTTTTTTTCTGAGATAACGTCTTCAACCCTGAGATGAATCAGATAATGAATGCCGCGGGAGTCACTGATAACACCTCTACATGGCCACCCGGAAGCATCTTTTTGCGAATTGAAGAGCATCGATACAATTTTCTTGGCCCATATATCGCTGTATTTAGCGAATCTTGGCGTAGCACCAAGGTCATCCACCTTTATGTAGCCGGGGTTACCCTGCCTCAAAGCAGCGAAGGGAACACTGTCTAGAATGGTATTGAGCACCTCGGAAGCTTTATTGATTGCAAAAGCCTCCGAGGCGTTTTTGTCTGTTTCTACTGTCTGTCGGCTCATCAGGCCGAACAGGGGAATCATTGCGATAGCCAGAATGGATACCGCAATAACGATTTCAAGAAATGTCACCGCCCGTCTGTTCAGCACAACCATCAGCCAAACCTCAGTTCATTAACTTTGCAGCAGTTCTGAAGCCAGAGCAGAAAGTGAGGAGCGC
>SABV01000510.1 GCA_009928855.1 Erysipelotrichia bacterium
GCGCTCCTCACTTTCTGCTCTGGCTTCAGAACTGCTGCAAAGTTAATGAACTGAGGTTTGGCTGATGGTTGTGCTGAACAGACGGGCGGTGACATTTCTCGAAATCGTTATTGCGGTAGCTATTCTGGCTATTGCGATGATCCCCCTGTTTGGCCTGATGAGCCGACAGACAGTAGAAACAGACAAGAACGCCTCGGAGGCTTTTGCAATCAATAAAGCTTCCGAGGTGCTCAATGCAATTCTCGACAGTGTCCCCTTCGCCGCCTTGAGGCAGGGTAACCCTGGTTACATAAGGGTAGACGACCTTGGCGCTACGCCAAGATTCGCCAAATACAGCGATACATGGGCCAAAAAAATTGTATCGATGCTTTTCAATTCGCAAAAAGATGCTTCAGGGTGGCCATGCCGTGGTGTTATCAGTGACTCGCGAGGTATTCATTATTTGATTCATCTCAGGGTTGAAGACGTTATCTCAGAAAAAAAGCCGGCTCGACCAGAACGGCTGGCAATTGGTTCTGCTTTTCCGGCTGGCAAACCAAAAGATTTTGCCGAATCTGCAGAAATGTCATTTGCGTTTTTACGCAATCCTGCCATTATTTCTGATGGCAGCTGGGTTCCGGATTACGCTGAAGATCCTGCGGATACAAGCAAATCTTTTTCAGAACTCGACCTTTCTTCGGGAAAGGGCGTAGCGGAGCCACCAGTGAACGTTTATCTTGATCAGGGTAAAGAAACCCTTGCGCCAGATGCACCGGGTTTTATTGATCCCGTGGCTGAACGCTACACCTCTAAAATGGTTTCTGATAAGGTGGCTTATCAGGCTTCTGAGCAGTTCAGCTGGTGTTCTATGAAAAAAATGATTGTTCAGGTCCAGTGGAACCTTGATCAGCGCTATTTCAAGACTCCAGAAGAAAAGGGCGGCAGACTGCAGCGTATTCACCTGATGACAATAAAGGGGGATATCGACTGATGATTCCTCGTAAGCATTCTTGTAAACGCGGTGTTGCTATTGTAGTTGCCATTTTTTTCTCTTTTTGTATGCTGATTTTGTTTGTTGCCATGATTTTCAGGCAGTCAAGCACTTCAGGTCATAACAAGCTGACTATCCAGGAACGCCAGGCCTTTTTTGCCGCTCGGGCTGCAATGCAGCACTTTCTTCTCAAGGCTCGACTGTTTCCTACAGAACTTTACGATGCTGTTGAGTTTTCGCAGGGCAAAAATCCTCTGTGCAATTTTACCGAATTCGAAAGTCATACTGCTGGCGGCAAGCCTGCTTTTGAACCAATGAGCAGTAGACCTGAGCTTTATGTAAGGGTTTTGCCGGCTCGTGAGCTTGATAGCAACAAGCAAACAAAATACTTCTATTACCCTTTGCCCGGCAAAGACGCTTTTATAAGACTTGGCAGCTTTCATAACCCTGATTATCGTTTTCTGGCACCATCTCTTGCATCTACTGAGCCTGAATCACGCTATGTGATGCCTGTGGCACCCCCAGGTTCGCTAAAGCCGTCTAAATATCTTGCTTACTATATTCGTGACTGTTCAAACATGAATGTTGATTCATGCCGTTTGCAGCCACCACTTGAAGCGGTTATAGACAAGAAGATCAAAAACATCAACGATTTTGATGTTATGACTGACGATGGCTACCCATACACAATGAATTATCGTGTCACAGAAGTTAAGATTCAGTCTATCAAAGGTCTTAAAAAATACGGCGAAGAGGCGATAGAGGTGTGTGTCGAAGGCGTTGCCAAAAATTTCCAGGGTAAGGTAACCCCGCAAATACAGAAACGTATTCAAAAAATAACAAGAAAAGGGTCAGTGGATTGAAAATTTTACACCGTCAGACACGTGCTTTTACCCTTGTTGAAGTTGTAATAGCCTGTCTTATTCTGGCATTGTTTATGACTGGTGTTTACCAGCTGTTCATCGGCGGCAGCAAAACAGCCGGTCGTGCTCAGTGGGTAAACGGTACCGTAGATCAGCTGCGCAATGCACTCAGTTTTTTGGGTCGCGAGATAAGAAGCTCAACCTATCCGACCACCCTTTTTTCTGATACTTTTTTCGACCCTTGCGACAATGAAGATGCAGAGGTGCCGGCTCAATATTACATGCGGATTCTTAAAGATGAAGAA
>SABV01000511.1 GCA_009928855.1 Erysipelotrichia bacterium
TAAAGTTTTTAATTTTAGTTCATCTGATTTTAGTGATTCTAACCCCTCCTGGACAATCGTCTGGCCAAAAAATTCAAGTCTTTCTGCCAATTTTGGTGGTGATAACTGGGGTGATTACACCAAACCTGCTTACTACAGCTGGTTCAGTGATTCTGTTTCTACTGGCGATGAAACAGCAAAAGCTGTCGAAATGGTTCACATTCGCCAGAATAAGGGTCAGTTTACCCTCAATACCGGTACTGATAATACGCCCTTTCAGATTCAATGGACACAATACAGTAATGATTTCAGCTCTTATTCTTCTGCGTATTTTGCGAGCGGAACAGGCAGCATTTACTTGTCACAGGGTGTTTATAGCATAAGATTCGTTCCAAGTGGCGAAGCTGGCTCTATTAAACCCGCTGTTGAAGTTTTTCCGAATGTGTCGCTTGGTGCAGAACAGGTTGTTAGAGATGTGGTTGTTACCGGTGGCGTTACTGTGGCCGGGCAGCTTTCTCTTGCAAATAATGCAAATACCAATTTGCTTGCTGGCGTCATGGTTATGGCCCAGAAAAAGATTGGCGAAGAATGGTTTACTGTTGAATCAGTAACTCCCAATGCGAATAATGATGCTACTTATGGCGACTATGCTTTTCAACAAGGCTTTTTAACAGGTACAGGTCATGAATATCGCGTTGTAACTTCTACTTCATACAATTCAAGAGGTATTATTGACTCTTATTCGACTCCGGCCAAATGTTATGCAAATTTTGTCGGCAACTCTTTTGTTGCGACAACTGATTTGACTGATTTGAACATTGTTATGCCGCAGGTCGCCGCTGCTGACATTACAATAAATGTAACTGATGAGAATGTAGACGGAGTAGCCGGTGGTTTTGCAAAAATCGACGAAACTTCTTTGTACTCGTCTCTGATTATGCCTGAGATCGCTTTTTTGCCAACCCCTGATAACAACTGCTCAAGAGTATTAAGTAGTTATTATGACTATACTTTTGATCCAGATACCAAAAAAATCTTTGTTCCGTTTATCGAAGCCAATGCTTCGTTTGTCGTAAGAGTTGACTATGACGAGAAGATCAGTTATACCGAGAACCCTATAATCATCAAGATTTCTGATCCTATGAGCGTAGAGCCTGGGTTCACTAAATCTTTGAGCATCAATCTTGATGTTGCCAAGTTTGTGAATGTAGTTTCTGCCCTGAGCATGCCCTCTCCGCCCTCTCCAACCGGTGATCCGGATCCCATGGGTTTGCCGTTCAATGGCTCGGCTAAGGCATTTTTCAGCCCGATCGTAACGTCCAATGGTGTTGATTACAAAACGCATGAGCTGTTTAACAAGTATTCGAATGGCCTTGATAACAAGGTGTTTAATGCCGATGATTCTGCGCCATTTGAATATAAGGCAGAATTGGGCAGCAGATTTCTGTTAAGTGCTGTCGAAAACGGTGATTACAATAAGCCCAAGACTCTTGAAGGCTTTGCTGATTATAACAGAATCGTTATTGTTCCATCTGTTCTCGAAGACCCCAGCATTACGACTATTGAAGAACCGATTCTGGTTGACGAAGATCGATCGTTCTTCGGTCTGATTATGGTTAACGGCTCTCCTGCCAGCGCAAAGCCTGTTACTATAAAAATCACACCGATAAATGACGATGGCGATAGTTCTTACTACTACCCGGTTTCGAGACAGGCTACTGTAACGACTGACCAGTCCGGTTGTTTCAGAGTTTCGGGTGTCAGCAGTGGTCGTTACGCTGTTGATATCGTTCTTGATTCGCTCAATCTTGCAAGCTATATTGACCCCAATGAGAGCTTGGTGTATTACAGTCAGGTTATGCCATTCTTGCGCCGCGAAATTTTCGTGGCCGGAGATGCCACTTCGTATCCTACGCTTTCAAATCCTGGTACCAAAATTGTTCTTGGTTTGAACACTCAGTCTATTGGCTTTCTGAATGCTACTGTAGTTGATGACATGGGCAATCCTGTTGCTAACGCCAATGTTCAGATTTGTCGCAAGGGCGAGCAGTCTTCAAACGAATACTATATGCCCGCAATGAGTGGTAGTTATTATCAAAAGGGTGACGTTGTTTTTTATTGTCGCACAGACAATGACGGTAAAATTACAAGACCCGCA
>SABV01000108.1 GCA_009928855.1 Erysipelotrichia bacterium
GTTAAAGCTTTTGCGGCTTTCGGCAGCCATTTTTCGCTTTTGTTGCGGGGTTGTAAGAGTGGCAATAGAAGCGAGAGCTTTTTTAATTTCTGTGTTAGAACTGCCCGAAATTGTTACCAGCTCTGTGCCGCGCTCCCAGTCGTAGGCGGTTTTATCGCTGAGATATTCAGAAAGCACTACATGAAAATTACTGCCACCGAAACCCATGGCGCTGATTGCCGCATAACGGGGGCGAGCATCGTCGGTTACCCAAGGTCTGATATTGTCAGGCAGGTAGAAGGGGATATTTTCAGAAGCTATTGAAGCTGCAGGTTTTGATATCTTGATTGTTGGCGGAATAACCTTGTGGTATATAGCCATCGCCGCTTTAATAAGACCTGCAGAGCCGGCTGCTGCTTTGGTGTGGCCGATTTGAGATTTGACTGAGCCCAGAGCGCACCATGGGCGATTGTTCGTTGCGGCACCGTACACTTCTTTCAGCGCAAGCGCTTCAACCTCGTCTCCTGCACCTGTTCCAGTGCCGTGAGCTTCAATCAGACTGATATCCCGGGGGGTTATTCCAGCCTGTTCATAGGCTCGAATCAGCGACTTTTTTTGTCCTTCTGCGCTTGGGGCATAGATTGCTTTGCCCTTGCCATCACTTGAACTGCCTACGGCATTGATGCAGGCATAAATGCGGTCACCATCTCGTTCTGCGTCAGAAAGTCGCTTGAGCACGACCATGCCGATACCTTCGCCGAGTATTGTTCCATCGTTATCAATGCTGAACGGGCGTGCATTACCTGTTGGCGAAAGGGCAGGGGTTTTGCAGAAGCACATATACATGAAAATATCGTTGAATGTGTCTACACCACCGGTTATGGCCATATCAGCCTTGCCGGTCCAAAGTTCCATGGCGGCAAGATTTATTGCGCTCAGAGAACTGCCACACGCTGCGTCAACCACGCTGTTGGTGCCGCCAAGGTTGAGACGGTTGGCAACGCGGCCGGCGGCGACATTACCAAGCAGACCGGGAAAAGAGTTTTCCTGCCAGCCGACATAGGCTTTTCCGATATTGTTAATGACTTCTTCGGTAATTTCGGGAGCAATGCCTGCGTGAGTCATGGCTTTGCGCCATATTGGGTGTCCCAGGCGGGCTCCAAGCGGCACTACCAGCTCAAGGGTGCCGGTCAAGCCAAGAATAACACTGACCGTATCACGGTTAAAATCACGGTTGTTGCCGTAGCCTGCGTCATTCAAGGCGCCCTGGGCAACCACGAGACTCAGCAATTGAGAAGTATCGATAGAATCAAGGTCGGATGGCGCGATTCCCCATTCTGAGGGGCTAAAATCGACCGGATCAATAAAACCACCGGTTTTGGCATAAACATGGTCAGGGCTTTTTTTGTTGGTGTCGAAATAATCGGCCGGGTTCCAGTGAGTTGGGGGGATTTCTCTAATCGCGTCAACTTTCTCTTTGATGTTGGCCCAGTAGTCTTCGACAGTTTGAGCTTTTGGGAACAGACAGCTCATGCCAACAATTGCCAATGGTTCGAAAGTTTGTTTAATACGCTTCATGCCGACCTTCCTGTTTTTACGCGGTTATAAGATTCAATCACAAACCCGTTGTTTACAGAGGTATTTGTGCAACCTACGATTGTAAGGCTGTTTGCGGCCTCGTGCTAAACAGAGAGAGCTTGTGGTAAGTGCCGTTAAATTTGTTGAGATGTTACCACGAGACTGTTTTTTTTTGAAGTTTTATTTATTCTCTGCGATAAGTTAAAAAACGCCTGCCGCAGTAAAACATAGTCTTTAATAAACGGGTAATGCAGGCATCATTCAATCTGCGTCACCAGTTTCGTAGTTTTTTAATAATGTTGTGAGCTGATCGCGGGGTTCGTTGTTGTAGTTTTTACCCATTACCAGACCATAATATGCCAGGCCGCGCCCTTTGCTGTCTCTTATTTTGGGGTCAGCGCCACTTTCAATAAGGGCCCTGACCAGTTCTGGGGAGTTGATGAGACAGGCTACTGTCAATGGTGTCCAGAGATGGTCATTGCGATCCTTCGTTGGAGAAGCTTTGTTGGGGTCAGCGCCTTTTTCTATGAGATGTCTGCAGATTTCGGGATCATCGTAAATACTTGCTGCCAGAAGCGGGGTTACCGAGCCAATACCAAGACCCAGCATTGCATGTTTTTCGCGCGGTGAGTTTCCGATGGGAAATTTTTCGAATGTGCAATCTGGGTCCAGGCCAAGTTTAAAAAGCCTGTCGATTGTTGTGGTATCGCGTTTAAAGATGGCTTCAACAAGAAAAAAACCGGCCGCCGCCGGATCAGTTTTAACGAGATCCTGAACGATATCATTTGCTGAAAGGGGCCCTGGTTCTACGGCGTGAAGCATTTGAATCGCTAAAAATGCAAATATAAAGAATAAGATATGTCTCATATCATCTAATGCTTCTTGTGGCTTTAACATTCTGGCAGGCATCAACCAGGGCTTTGAACAGATCGTTACGATGATGCGGGTCTGCGTCTTTTAAACTTTCGGGGTGCCATTGAACAAATATGCCGAATGGGCCATCGTTGCGCTCGAGGGCTTCGACAATTCCGTCGGTGCTTCTGGCCACAACTGTAAAGCAATTGGCAACTTTTTCAACGGCCTGATGGTGCCGCGAGATTACTGCCGTTGAAGTTTTTTTGAGAATATTTGCCAGTTGACTGCCCATGGCTATGCCAACCTGATGAAAGTTAGTGTACATTTCACCGTTGCGATGGGTAACTTTTTTTCCGATCATAGTTGGAATATCCTGAATCATAGTGCCGCCCGATACGACATTGCTGAATTGCATGCCAAGGCAGATTCCAAGAACGGGTTTGTCTGAGGCAAGAAAAGCTTTGATAAATTGTTTTTCAAATTCAAACCTGGTTGGTTCCATTGTTTGCGTTGTGGCATGCTGAATCTGCCCGTAAAAATCGGGCGGTATGTCAGGGCCACCAGAAAAAACTGCGCCGTCAAGCATTTTTATGTATTCTTCAATTATTTCTTCGCTCTCTGTCGGGGGCAGAATGATTGCTAAGCCACCGTTTTCATTTATGGCTGTGACGTAATCATTGTTGAGTTGAATGCTGTTATTGCTGAAAGAGGGGCAAATACCTATCAGAGGCCTTGAATCGGCAAACACATGACTCGCGATCAGAAAATTACATAAAATCAAAATAGGGATCATTTTTCTGTGCATTTTTTTTCCATCGTTATCAAGGTTGAAATACGGCAATTAAAACCGTGTCAGCAGTATATCATTTTTTGCGCTAACCGCACAAATCAGGATATTAGTCTTCAGAAGCCGGTGTGGGTGCTTCGCGGAGAGTTCTGGCGCTGTGCTCAGGTTGAGAACTGTTGACGTATATGCCTGTGCCCAGTTCGAACCCGGCTGCCTTTGAGAGACGCGGAACGATTGCCAGATACCAGTGAAAATATGGCAGATCTGATTCGCCGGGTGAGAGTGAACGAATAACAAAATTGAACGAGGGATTATGCAATGCGGTGTAAATTTTGCCAAGAATATTGACCAATAATAAACCCAGGTCGACCATGGCAGCGGCGCTTGCAGTTGAAAAACAGGCTGAGTGTTCTTTTGGAAAAATCCAGACGTGGTAGGGAGATAGCGAAGCGAATGGTATGAAGGCGACAAAATGCTCTGTTTCTGCAACCAGGCGATTTTTTTCGGCGATTTCTTCTGCCATGGTTTGGCAATATATACACTTGCCGGTTTCTTGCATGTGTTTTTGGGCCATATCAAGACGTTGGACAACCTGCCCCGGAACCACGGGCGTCCCGACTATCTGAGAATGGGGGTGCGCAAGCGAAGTTCCTGCGTCAGGGCCATGATTTTTATATAAAATAACGTGTTTAACCCTGGAGTCAGAGTATAAATCTAAAAATCTATGGCGGTAAGTCGACAACAGTGCATTAATTTCTTGAGAGGTATGAAAAGCTATAATTCGGTTATGCCTTGGAGATTCAATAATGACCTCATGCCGGCCCACTCCGTTAACAGTCTTGCGAAACGGATCAAGAGAAACTGGTTCGCCGCTCCCAGCAAGTACAGAGAACTTGTTGCGCACAGCACGTACCCGCCAGTTGCCAGCTTCATCATCAATTCTGAATTCTTCATCTGCTGATGAGGCTTCATTTCCCAGGCAGAAGGGGCATGATTTTTCATAAGAGGGAATTGTCGGTGATATGGTGGCATCGACAAAACTCATGGGTCGCCGGGCTCTCTCTGCAGCGATAATGACCCAGTCTCCGGTGATTGTGTTATAACGGATTTCTGACATTTTTACCCTCCCGTTTTTGCAGATACAGCTGATTCTAAATAAGAATGCGTATCTGACAAAGGCTCTCAACGTGGCAAGTTTTATTCTGTTGCTCAATTCTAGCACCGGATTAAATTGCCGACAAGAGATGCGGAAACAAAAGTTGGTCAGGCTTGCTTTATACTTTTCGTGTTAGACTGCAGAATCTTATGTCGCGAGACCGGTGATTTAACAAGGAAAAATATGTCAGAAAATCGTTCGAGCTTGTTCAGGGCTTTATTGGCAGTCAGTTTGATGCTTTTTGTGGTTGGATTTGTCGTGCTCAAGAGTGGCGCAATCGAAAAGCGCACATCAACAAAGATGATCGATGGCAAGTCTAAAGAAAGCACAAGCTACAACTTTAACGCCAGCCGGATTCCAATTTATATCAAGTCTGTCGTTGCACCGATAACCGGCAACCAGGCGCTTTCAGACGAAAAATAATCGGCTGCGAACATTACAAATAATGTTCGCAGCCAAGTTGGCAAATAAACGGAGCTTTGTAGCAGAATCGTCGAACTGCTTTTTTGCACAGTATGTGCGATGGCGTGAGAATAGCCTTTAAGACTGCCTGGAGGTTATTTGAACATCATTACCGGCGTGGGGCCAAATTGAAGAAGAGTTCGCAACTCGCTTGTCAGAGCAGGTATGCCTGAACTGACCTCGTTGATTTCGGCAAAGATTTCTGAAAAACTTTTTCTGGTTACGCGTTTTACCAGTGCTGCAGATTTGATGCCGGCCAGTGTGCATGCCTCGTCCATTGCGTCTTCACGATAGCCGATTTCATCGATGAGACCCAGTTCTTTTGCCTTTTCAGCGCTGTATATTCCGCCATCGGCGATTTTGATCACGTCTTCTTTTTTGATTTTGCGGCTGGCAGAGACAATTTCGACAAAGCGGTCATAGATTCCGTTGATGATTTGCAAAAGCATGGCTTTTTCCTGTTCACTCATTTCTTTGAATGGCGAGAGAACGTCTTTCATCGGGGTTTTGTCAGATTTAAGAGTTATGGCTTTAAACCCGATTTTTTCTGCGAGTTGTTGAACATTCATTGCCTGCATCAAAACACCGATGCTTCCAATTATTGATGTCGGGTGAGCAAGAATTTTTTCGGCGGCACAGGCGACATAGTAGGCCCCTGATGCCCCCATTGTTCCGATTAGTGCCACTACAGGTTTTTTGGTTTCTTCGCGAGTGCGTTTTATGAGGTGATACATCACATCGCTGGCAGTTACTTCGCCCCCTGGAGAGTTAATTTCGATCAGGATTGCCTTAATTGCGTTTCGTTTTCGGGCCGCTTCAAGGTCTTTTTTAAGGCTTTCAAACTGGTCTTTTTCCATTTTAAAAGGCATGCGCTCTTCATCGTCGCTTTCCTGGATAACCCCTTTGATGCGGATCAGAAGGATTTCTTCAGCGGCATTTTCGTCGCCTTCAATAAATTGCACCCTGATCGGTTTTTTGCTGTCGTTACCGCCTCCGAATAGCCCCAAAAGGCCCTGGGCTGAAAGATCTGTTGCCATGACGAGAGTAATAAGCAGAGCCAGAATAAGTTTTTGTTTCATTGATTAACTCCTGTGCGAGGTTGTTTTACTGTAAAAGCCAGAGGTTAGTGCCTGGCTGATCGGGGCAGCCGGTTGACGCGGCAGTGCAGACCAGACATCGAAGACATTTACGGCGGGTGCTGTCAAAAATTTCAATATGAGCGTTGAGAAGCCAGTCTGGATCTCTATTGAGAGTTCTTCCGATTGAAATGAGGTCGGCAGTGTTTTGCTTGAGGCGACTCCCTGCGTTCTGCTGTGTACAAATATTGCCCGATAGTATTACCGGGCGTGTAATTTCATGGTGAAACGTCTGCGCATCTTCTGCGAACGGAGAATCAGGCGCATTTTTGCCGAGGGTTGGGTGTAACTGCAGCGGATTACCGGTTACCATGCCTTCTGTTAGATGAAACATGTCTATTCCACGATTTTGCAGGCTGCTTGCAGTTTTTATACTGGCAGAAAGAGTGCTGCCGCCGGGGATGTGGTCTTTCATGGAAATTTTAAGCACCAGCAAAAGATCGGGGCAGGCAGATTTTATGCCCTGTATGATCTGCTGTAGAAAAAGCGCTCCGCCTGATTTTTCTATAGAATAGGCGTCTGTTCGCATATTGGTAACAGGCGAAAGAAACTGCTGCAATAAACTGCCTTCGGCTGCCTGAATTTCTATTCCTGAATAACCTGCGTTCCAGGCCAGGGTGGCACCGGAAACGTAATCATGAACAGTTTGCCGTATTTTATCAGGAGTCATGGCAATTATTTTTGCCAATATTTTAGGCTGAATATTTTCTGATGGCCCGTAAACTGAAAGATTTGCACCTCTTTGCGCATTTATCCCACCATGAAAAAGCTGTATAAGAGGTAGTGCGCCTTTGTTACGAATCTTTTCGGCCAGTCTTGATATTCCCTGTAGAGAATCTGGTGATCCAACATTCAGCTGCCGGTTCCAGGATCTGCCTTCATGAGATATTGTTGCACCTTCGACAATAACGGCGCAGACACCACAGCCGGCGAGTTTTTGGTAATATTCAAGTATCTGCGGCGTTACCCAGCCGTCAGACTCAGCCAGAAGGCTTGGGGGAGGCGCGGCAACAACGCGGTTTTTTAACTCGCGAGTACCAATATTGAAAGGGGAAAAAAGGCTTGAAATCATAAACTAGATATTAACGCTTTGCCCTGTCGCGGGTCAAGCTGTCATTAGTTGATGATTAAAAGATATTATTGTATTATCTGCAGATATGAATAATATTCCAGAATTTCCACAACAGACAGAAATAAAATTTGAGCACAACGATATTCTCAGAGCAGCAACGACTGCAGAAGGCATCAGGTCAGCAGAATATTCCCTGTATTACTTAAAAACATGGTTTTATAACCGCCCTGCTCTAATTAGCAGAATAGGTGACAGGCTTGTTCTTGATGTCGAAGGGCGCCAGGGTGGGCATATTTTTCTTGGCCCATTTGGGAAAGGCCCTATCAAACCGGCAGTTGAAAAACTTTTGTTGCATGCCGAAAAAGATTTTGGCGAAGAACGAATTTTGCATTTTATTCCGGGGCCGCTTGCTGAGGCAATAAGCAAAGAGATAACTCCAACGCGGATTGAAGAGCATCGCGATTATTTTGATTATCTTTATTTGCGCGAAGAGCTTGCAGACCTTTCCGGGGGCAAGTTTCAGAAACGCCGAAATCAGCTTAACAAGTTTCAGCGTGAGCATAACGCGCACATTATTCCACTCAAAGAAGAAGATAGCGACCAGATTATTCGTTGCCTTGATTGCTGGTATGAAAAGTACGGCGATGAAGATGCGTTTCTCGATATGGAGCGCGAATCGATAAAACGAGCGCTGCCGAACCTCTGGAAGCTGGGCGGTGTAGGCATCAGAGTTTCGGTTGCAGAAAACACCTGTGGTATTACCTGGGCCGTTCCGATTTCTGATGACACCTGGCTTGTTCCGGTAGAAAAGGCTCCCAGAGAAGTAAAAGGCATATATCAGTATGTAAACTGGGCGTTAGCGAACAGTTTGCCTGCCTCTGCCAGAATTCTCAACCGCGAGGCTGATCTTGGCATAGAAGGCCTGAGAACCGCCAAAGAACGCTATAATCCTCTCGGCTTCGAAAAAAAGATTACTTTCTGGTTTTAGCTCCTGCGTAATTCATAGCTGTTTGCCGATAAAACAATCAGCTATGAATATTAATAATCCGTGGGCAAGAGCGGGGTGTCGTGCACGTTTTTTGTTGCGACTGCTTTCGGCAACTCTGACAAGCTTCGTGATTATTATTCTGCTTGCCGGTTGTGCTGCAGAATCTACCAATCCGCTTGCCGTAGAAAAGTTGAATGGTGACCCCCCAAAACAAGAAAAAATGTCTCTGGAAATTGATTGTCGTGGGGTAGTTAATGGCGTTTTTCAACCTGGCAGCGAAACCCCGTATTACGAAAAGACTTATCCGGTTAACTACACCGGAGACTGGTATATGCCGTATTACGCAAAGAGTAAATGGTATATGATCACCAGTGATGAACCCGGAGCGCGAGTCGATATAGTGGCTACAATGAGCCGTGTTGTCATTAACTTTTGGGATTATGATTTTTATGACAATCCGGGAAAAGTAAAATTTCTGGTCGACGACAAGCCGATTGGAAGCTTCGATCTTGACAGAGAATCTTCAGATGGTCAAAAAATGCTGACTTACCAGATCACAACCCAGAAAAACACAGTTGCAACTGTTTCTATGATTCTTGAATCGGGCAGGGTGACTGTATTTGGTTATCTGATAAGCTGTCTTGACGAAAATTTTCTTTATTGATCAGCCGCCGCCGACCATAAGCATCAGTTCAAGACTGTCACCATTTTGCAGAACATCACTATGAGGGCATCTTGAACCATTTTTTACTACCTGAATAAAGTTAAGATGGCCTTTGTCGAAGTGAAGGGTTTCTAAAAAATTTTTTACCGTGCTTTTGTCTTTTATTTCAAATTCTTGTTTTTTTTTGTAGGGGCCTGTATTGATGGCGCCGACAAATTCTACTTTGATTTTCATTTTTACTCCTTAAAATTGGCCGAACAGGTTGGACACGCGCTGTTGCGTTCTATGTAGATCTTCTTTAGAGTTTGTTCCCAGACGTCGAAATAGATCAAATTTTGTTCTGCAACAGCCCCTGTAAGATATTTGATTGCTGAAGTGGCGGTGATGGCTGCTATAGCACTCACCACAGTGGAAATTATGCCGGAATTGTGGACTGTGGGAAAATTTTTCGGGTAGTCGCCTTCTGGAATAAGGCAGCGCAGACACGCGGTTTTATGGGGTATGATAAGCAAAGACTGCCCCGAAGAAGCTGTTACGCCTGAATAAATCCATGGAATACCGCAAGAAAGGCTTAGCTGGTTTATGACGAAGCGGGTGTCAAAATTATCGGTGGCATCCAGTATCAGATCGCAGTTTTTAAAGATATCTCTAAAATTGGCGGCAGAAAGCGTCTCGTTGAAGGCTTCTATTTGAACCTCAGAGTTAATAGCCGAAAGTTTTTCTGCTGCCCTGGAGGCCTTCTGACTGCCAACGTCAGACTCATCAAAGAGTATCTGTCGCTGAAGATTCGAAAGCTCCACTTTGTCGTAATCAATTATGATTAACGACCCAACGCCGCTTCTTGCGCAGGTGTTGGCAAGATGAGTACCAAGAGCACCGGCCCCAACTATGCCGACGCGGCTTTTGCTTAATTTTTTCTGGCCGTTGACCCCGATGGGGGCAAACAAAATTTGTTTTTCGTAGCGCAGAAATGCCTTCATTCAGATTACCTTGACTGTTTCTCCGTTGACGACAACTACCATGCCTTTACGTATTTTTCGGCGTTTTCGTGATTCTACTTCGCCGTCTACGGTTACCACGCCATTTTCTACCAGCAGTTTTGCCTGGCCGCCGGTCTCGCTCAGGCCCATAAACTTGATAAGTTTGATAAGTTCGATAAAATCTTCGGTCAATTCAAAGGTCTGGGTTTGTTTGTTGTTCATATTATTCATCTTCTTTGCTTTTTTCGTTATCTTTAACGCCAATTTTGTTGAGGATTTTTTGAAGAATCTGAGCTTTGTAAAGTTTCCACTTCATGTCGCGAAAGTCTTTGTCATTGCCTCCCGAAAGAAAACCGATAGGAATCTCAAAACCACCTGCGGATTTTTTTCCGCCACCAAAATACCTGCCACTTGGATCTTTGCCAAACACCTCTTTTAAAAATTCGTTGGGATCTATGGTAAGGCGGGAAGTTCTCATAGATCCTACGATTGACTCATCCTGGTCGTTTGATGTAATAACCCCAAAAACAATTGCTGTATGTATGTTTTCTTCGGTCAGCAAAAAATCAGCGGCCTGAGGTATGGCATCCCGGTCTTCGCAGCGCACATAGCCGATGCCAGAGATCGAATAACTTTCTTTTATGGTTCTGTTGGCAAGAGCTTGTTCGATTATCTGCATCGTTTGTCGTGAGCGGGCTTGATTTGAGATATGCATAAGAAGATCGCTGTCAACGTAGTTGCAGAGAAACGATGCGGCCCTGAAATCTTCTGCATTTGCTCTTACGAAGCCGCATGTGTCGGTCTTAAGGCCGTGCATCAGAGCTGTGGCCATCATTATGTGTTCCTGGCTGCCTTTTTCAAGGCTAATTATTTTTTCTCGAAGATAGTCTGTATAAATAGTAGCTGTGGCACCGGTTTTTCTGATGTCTATAAATGCAGGTTTAAGAATATTTTGCGGGTCATGGTGATCAACTACGATAAGTTCTTTAATTTTCTGTGCCTGAAGAGCTTCAACAATTGGCCCGGTAGTAGTGCCCTGATTGTCAACGAAGATTGTGCCCTGGTATGGAGAAAGGTCGAATCCTTGTTCCCAGCGGCGCATTTCGATACCGAGCAGCTTTACCAGCGCTATGTTTTCGGGGTGACTTATAATGCCGGCATAGACAATGTCGGTTTCGATGCCAAAGGACCTTGAAATAATTTTGTGGGCCAGTCCTGTTGAAATGGCATCAGGGTCGGGGTAGTTCTGTATTACGATCAGATGCCTCTGACCCTTGCAGCTCTGGAGCAATGCCTTGAGTTCTTCAGCCTTTTTGCTGGAGCTGGTGTTTTCATCAACTCTGATCGTCGTTGTTCCTTCTGGGGTTGAAACAGAGGGGGCGTCTTTCATGCTTAAAGATCCTTGTGTTGTCATTATTTTCTTTATACCACAAAGACTTGATGTTTGAACAGAAAGTGAAAAAATCGTAATTATATTAAT
>SABV01000512.1 GCA_009928855.1 Erysipelotrichia bacterium
CAAGCAGGCACAGAAAAATCACAGCTGAAATTTCCATGATGGCAAGATACTCGTCTGGAGTAAACTCTGCCGCCTTGTTAGAAGCTTCAAGCAAAAACTTAATCTCAGCGCGTGCTTTTGCAAAAAAATCGAAAGATAACGATTTATTCAACAAAGCAACCGGGCTCAGAAAAGCCCTGAGAAGAGGCCATCTGGCTCTGCCCCTGGCCCTGGCTTCGTTGCTCGTTATCATCGCCTCTTCGGCCTCGGGAAGCAGTGAAGTAGTCATACGATTAATAAACATTAACCCGACGATCGACGCAGAAATAGAAAGAATAAGCACAATCTGCCCGTAAGGATTTTCGAGCATCGGCCAAAGATACTGCGGATGAAAAGTGCTGATGATCGCCGCCAAAGCAAGCGGGATCGCACCAACCATATTACCTGAAAGTCTTGCATGAGCAGTCCCAGCGACAATTTTGCCCATTATTTTCTTTCTTTCAGCTACCGTCAAAACGATTTGTCGATAAAGATCTTCCAGATTACCGCCGGTTTCCTGCTGAAAAATAGTTGCATTAACCGCAAGCCTTAAATCCTGGCTGGGAACTCTTGCAGCAAGGTTCGTCAGAGCTTCTACCATGGGAACTCCGAGCCTTCTTTCCTGAACCAGTGTTCTAAATTCGTTACAAATCGGCGGTGGCGTTGAAACAGCAATGAGTTCAAACGCCTGATCCAGGTTGCGACCGGCTTTTAAGCACGAACTGATCATCAGCAGAACTTCAATAAGCTGATCTTCGAGGTTGGCGCCAGTAATGCTTTGCAGATATCTCGAACGACCAGCAGCCTTATCTTTTGCTCTGGTCGGATCCATGCTCAAATCAAGCTGCTCCTCAAGAAAAAAATAAATCCCGATGATAACCCCAAGAACAGCTAATATTTTAATTGCGGGAATAAATGCCATTATCTATTATCCTCCTCTGCACTACAACTGACGTTAACCTGTTTAAAAAGATGAGCATTAGTCTCCAGAAAGCTGCCCGGAATTGCCTTCATGAACTCTGGCAACACGCCGGTGGGCAAGATTTCACCGACAACCCGCCCATCAGAACCAATCCATTTTTTTTCAAATTTAAAAATAGTCTGCGTCTGAATCACGTTGTCTTCGAGACCGGTTACTTCTACTACTTCAAGTAGTTTGCGCTTACCATCTGCCAATCGGCCATTCTGAACAACAATATTGACTGAACTGGCAATCTGTTCGCGAATTGCACGCAGAGGCAAGTCTACCCCGGCCATTAAAACCATTGTTTCGAGACGCGCGAGAGCATCTCGTGGCGCATTTGCATGCAAGGTTGTCAAAGAACCATCATGCCCGGTATTCATTGCCTGCAACATGTCTACGGCCTCGGCCCCGCGGCATTCACCAACAATTATTCTGTCTGGGCGCATGCGCAAAGCATTACGCACGAGATCTCTGATTGTAACCTGCGTCTTCGCTTCGGTTCCCTGTTGGCGGGCCTCAAGACGCCCCAGATTTATCTGAGTAAGCTTCAATTCTGCAGAATCTTCGATGCAGATAACCCGCTCTGTCGGAAGAATAAAATTTGAAAGAACATTAAGCAAAGTTGTCTTACCAGAACTGGCGCCGCCAGAAACAATGATATTCTTTTTTAGATGCACACATAACCTGAGAAACTCGGCAACCGCTGGCGAGAGACTTTTAAAGCGGCTTACCAGATCTTCCATGGTATAGGGGATCTTGGAAAATTTTCTGATGGTTATCATAGGGCCCGTCAATGAGAGTGGCGGAATAATTGCGTGAACACGAGAACCATCCTGAAGCCTTGCGTCAACGTATGGGGTGCGTTCGTTAACGGTTCGACCGACAGGCATCAAAATTCTTTCTATAACGGTTCTTACATGGTCAGCACTATTAAAACGCCTGTCGGTAAGCATGAGCATACCGCTCTTTTCGACAAAAATTTTATCCGGGCCATTGACCATTATTTCATCGACCTCATCGTCGCGCATAAAGTCTTCAAGCGGCCCCAGACCAAGAATTTCATCGACGAGGTATTTTTTGACTTCAAACTCGGTATTATGACCAGGCAGAACAGGCGGCGGACTGCGATGCATCGCATCGTCAATCTT
>SABV01000109.1 GCA_009928855.1 Erysipelotrichia bacterium
TTTGATGCGTGCCCAGGATCAATCGGGTTCTTCAGGATCGTCGAACCCGATGGATGCGTTGCAGCAGTTCAAGAATCTTACGCGTCGGCAATTGAGCCTGTATCAGCAGATGATGAAAAAGCAGATGTCGCCTATGAACGGTCAATCGCTTGAACAGCTTAAACAAATGGCTATGGAACAGCAGAAAATCAGGGAGGCTCTCGAACAACTGATGCGTGAAAGCCGCCAGCAGACTAATTCCCTTGGCCGTCTGGACGACGTTATTAACGATATGAAAGATATCGAAACGCAGATGCTTGACCCGAAACTGCGTCAAAAGGTTGCCGAAAAGCAGAAGTCTATTTATGAGCGCATGCTCAAAGCTCAGAAGGCCATCAAAAATCGTGATGAGGAGAGCGAAGAGCGCAAGGCTGAGAAGGCCAGAGAAATTGTTCAACAGCAGCCAGACAAGCCTCTGCAGGTGACAGGCTCAGATACCCGCGATTTATCAAAAGATTTTACCGGTGATTTAAAAGAGGAGTTTCCACCGGCTTACCGGCCGATGCTCAACGATTACTATAGATCATTGAATATTTATGGTGGTAACCGATGAAAAAAATTCTATTACTTGGTTTATGTGTCTTATTTGTCGGTCAGCTGGCGTTTAGTCAGAATTTAAATTTTTCGCCAGAGGCCTCTGACCGGTATCAGAATGCCATGAATGCTTTGCGCATGAGGCGACTCGGTGTGGCGCGCCAGGAGTTTCAGGAAATTATTGAGAAGTTTCCGGATGATGCGCATGCTTCGCTGGCCCGACGGCAGCTTGTGGCCGTTATGCGTGATCTGAAAGAATACGAACCGGCGATGGAGATGCTGAACAAGATCATCAGCACTGACAAATCACCAGACAATGTGCGTTATGCCCGTGAAGAGCTGTTAGACATTCTTTTTGAGCTGCAGCGTTTTAAGCAGGGCATAGATCTGCTCGAAGAATGGCGCCGTGCAGAACCTGACGATGTGCTGATCGGGCGGCAGCTGGCAAAATTTTATCTGCAGTCTGGTCGTAAAGACGAAGCGTGGTTGCTTCTTGAGAGCCTGGTAGAAAAGAATGCCGCTCCTGATGCTTTTAAAGATCTGCTTGAACTGGCTTTGCGCAGCGGTGAGATTGAAAAACTTCTGCACGCACTCGAAAGCAGGCGGGCCAGATACCGCAGTAATGAATATGCTGAATATGTTTCTGATTGTTATATTGCTCTTGGTCGCAAAGACAAAGCCATTGAGGTGATCAGAGAGGTCAGCGATCTTAAGAATCATCTGATGCTGTTGCGCAAGCTTTCAGGGCTTCAGATAGATGCGGGGGCTTTTGATGAAGCCGTTGTCACCCTGGATCTCATTTTAAAAATTCTGCCGGACGACTGGGGAACTCTGAGAAAAATGGGGCATTGCCGTTTTGTTCAGAACAAGCCTCTGGAGGCCATCGAAATATGGCGCCGGCCGCTCAAACGCCCATACATGTCGCCTCAGGAGTTTTATCAGGAATTTACTGCTGTTCTTATCGAACATCAGTTATATGAAGAGGCTTTGAAGGCGTTTAAAGAGGCAAGAACTCTTATGCGTCAGACTACCATGTTCTGTGAAGAGGTTGCAACCGTTCTAGAGGCTATGGGCCGCAAAGAAGAAGCTCTTGAAGAGTATCTCAACGTAATTGCCGCAGGTTTTTACAAGTCTGAAGTTTTTGATAAGCTCTATGAATCATCATCAAAAGACTTTGTTTTTGAAAAACGATTATTGGAGCTGCGCGAAGATGCCTATAATACTGCGGTTCTGCAGGCTTTGCTCGAACTTTATTTTCGTTTAGCCGACCAGAAAAATATTGACCGCATGATAGAGATTGTCGCTTCAGCTTCGGGTGGGCTCGATGAATTTTTTTATGAGCGTATCAACCAGGAAGCGTTGTTGATTTCTGAAGATTTTCATTTTGATCTGACCGAAAAAATGATGCATGCCCGCAGCAATTCAACACTCTCTTTAAGACTGGCGGCTCTTTTGCTGGAAATGGCAGCGTTCGACGACAGTCGACAGCTGGAAGCTTTTAATGAAGCCGCTAAGGTTGCCGGGGTAAAAGAGACTGCTGATGCTGATTTAAAGGCAGCTTTGTTGATCGATCTGGCTGAATATGCGTTAAATCGATTAAATGATGCCGAAAAAGCCCATAAATTTCTTGACGCGGTTTTGCAGACTGAGCTGTTGCGTGCCGCCCCTGAAAGAGCTCTGGCGGCCGCAATTCTTAAGGCACGGGTTCTTATTTATGGTGAACGTTTTGATGTTGCTGCCTCATTGTTGAATGAGAACGAAAAAATGATTCAGAAGGCGAATGCTGATATTTTTGCCGCTGACCCGGTTTCTGAGTCAGACTATCTGGCGCTGGTTTTTCTTGAAAAAGCCCGTTTGGCTGCTCACAGCGGCGATTATCAGAAAGCGCTGACGGATCTCAAAAATATAGTTGAAAAATATTCTGAATCAGAGTGGGTCAATGACGCGCTCGAGCTGGCACTGTTCATAACCAGACGTTCTACAGGTGATTTCAGTCTGCTGCAACGCTCATTAAAAGCAGAGCGCCTTAAATTTACCGGTAAACACGGTGATGCAATCGTTGAGCTAGAGGCTGCGTTAAGTGCCAATGCTTCTGCAACCCCTCTGGTAAAAGAGATGCAGGCAGATATGCTTCTTTTGCGCGTAAACAGCGGCGATCAGGTAAAATTGCTCAAGGAGATAGACGCTTTTATAGGTGAGAATCCGAGTAATTTTAAAACAGCCGATTTATATGAACTGAAATGGCGGATTTTGAAGAAGAGCGGCACAGCAGCAGAAATAAAAGAACATCTGCAAACTTTCGTTGACACTTTTCCATCTGATTTGCGAAGTGGAAGATTTAAAAAAATTCTTGCCGTAATGGCCGCTGTAAGCGCCGGGGGAAAATAGAAATGCTAAAGAGGGCAATTGTTTTGATGGGTGTAATGCTGTTTTTGTCGTGTGCCAATGCGCATGCCCAGAAATTGCTGATACCTATGGACGATTCACAGTCTGATCATTTGCGGGCTTACGGTGTAACTTACTGGGTGCTCGATAAAACCGGTACTGATGTAGAGTGGTTGTTGAACTACCGTTGTGGCGCATTTTTGACCGAAGATTTGCCTGAAATACGCGAAAAAGCGCGTACGGCGGGGGTTACAATGGAGTCTGTTTCGGCGGCTCAGGTCAATGGGATTTATGCGCAGATCGAAGAAGAAAATATGGAGAAAGTGCTCTTGGAGAAGGCGCCAAAAGTGGCTGTGTATTCGCCTGATCACGCAGAACCATGGGATGACGCGGTGACGCTAGTTTTGAACTATGCCGAAATTCCCTTTGTGAGTTTTTACGACAAAGAGGTTCTCAACGGTGATGTCAGCAAGTATGATTGGATACACCTGCATCATGAGGATTTTACAGGTCAGTTCGGCAAGTTTTATGGTTCGTTCAGGTTTGTTGACTGGTATCGCAAGCAGGTTACCCGTTCACAACTCGACGCGCAGAAGTTTGGTTTTAAAAAAGTCAGTGAGCTCAAACTTGCTGTGGCTCGCGGTATTAAAAAGTTTGTCATGGATGGCGGCTTTTTGTTTGCCATGTGTTCGGCTGCCGATTCGCTTGATATCGCGCTGGCTGCCAACGGCGTTGATATTGTGGCGCGCGAAATTGATGGTGACGATGCTGACCCTATGGCTCAGAGCAAGCTCGATTATGACCAGAGTCTTGCTTTTAAAGACTTTAAGATTATCACTGATCCGATGATTTATGAGTTTTCAGATATAGATATGTCAAACAATTACACCGGTGACGCCGGCACTTTCAGGCTTTTTGAATTTGCCGCCAAGGTCGACCCGATACCGACGATGCTTACTCAGAGTCATCGAAGCGTTATTGAAGGTTTTTTTGGTCAGACAACAGCATTCAGAAAATCGCTTCTCAAGCCATACGTCGTGGTAATGGGCGACAATAACGATGGTGTGTCGGTTAAATACATTCGCGGTGATTATGGAAAAGGTTTTTTCAGTTTTTATGGCGGGCATGACCCGGCTGATATCAGCCATATTGTCGGCGAAGGGCCGACGCGCATGGAATTGCACAAAAATAACCCCGGTTATCGCCTGATACTCAATAATATTCTTTTTCCTGCGGCCAGAAAAAAAGAGAGAAAAACCTGATATCACATGATTTCGATGTTTCTACATTTATTGTTGCTTGCCTATGGCAGCGTAAGCGGCGGTGCTTACGCCGGTTTTATGCCGCTTACTTTAACGGTATGCTGGGCTTATGCGAGCATGCTTGTTCTTTTTCACTGGCTTCCGGCTATTGTTGACCGGCGGGTTGAGGCTGGTCAGATTCCATCGTTTGGCAGGGCTCAGGAAGTTTTTCAGTGGGCTCTGGTTCTATGGATTCTGTTGCTGCATAAAGCAGCAGATCCGGTAACTCTTATGTTTCCTGAATACGCCCGTTATCTGCCACAGACTTTGCCGATGCTGCTTTCTCTGGTGCTTTATGTGTCGCTGGCCCGGCCGGTGACCTTTGAATTATATCGTTTGTTCAGACCTATTCTTGATGTGCAACAGACCTGCGCTGATTTTTTCAGAGCCCGTATGACTGTGCCGATTCTCTTTTTTCCACCGGTCATTTTGTGGATGCTTATAGAAGATCTCGGCAGCGGCGGCATGGCTTCTCTGGTCGAGATCAGACTGATGGCCGTGGCGCCTTTTTTCTTTATAGGGCTTTATCTGCTGTCTCCAAAACTGTTCAATCTGGCCTGGCGTGCCGAAATAAACCGCGATGAGGGGCTCGACAAAATGATCGGCAGGCTGTCTGAAAAGGCCGATACTCCTGTTTCGGGTGTCAGAATATGGGATACTTTTAAAGAGCCTGTGCCAAACGCTGCTGTTGCCGGGCTTTCAAAGCGTTATCGCTTTGTCTATATAACGCGTTATCTGCTCTGCATTTTTACGCCCGCCCAGATTGAAGGGGTGGTGGCACATGAGCTGGGGCATCTTCGATTGGGGCATGTAGCGACCTATATGATTTATTCGATGAATCTCATGCTTTTGTCGGTAACCATAAAACTTGGTTTGATCGCTTATTTTCCTGTTTATTATTCTGAGTCGACGCTGGCTGCATTTGTCGAAGCGGTTTTTTTTATAGCTGTTTTTGCGCTGTCTTTTACGGCGATTGCACGCTATTGTGAGTATCAGGCTGATGGTTTTGCCATTGCCATAACCTGCCCGCAAACTTTTGCTTCTGGTTTGGAAAGGCTCGGCAGCATGGTTTTGCCACCTTCCTTAATTATTCCGAGATGGTTGCTGACACATCCACAAATTCAGGATAGAATAGACAGAGTTCGTAATGGTGTCAGGTATGGAGTTGATAATCTGCTCTATCGCGCCAGAGCCGCCAGATATGCGATGCTGGTTCTGGGAGTGCTTTTGCTGATTGCAGCCTCATACCCGGCCAGTGCGGTGTTCAATATTTCTGATTATTATGACGCAGTTCAGGCAGGGAATTGCAGACTCGCGTTGAATCTACATGAATCCCTGCCTGAGTGGCTTAAAAGTCATCCGCTGGTTCTTCAGGAGTCTGGCAAACTAGCGGTGAACAGTGGAAATTGGCTCCTGGCAACGATTGTGGCTGTAAAAGCTGCCTGGGGCATCAGTATTGTTCCTGTCTCAGAGATACTTCATCATGCGGGTGCGCCAGAAGTTGCTCTTGACTTCGAGGTCATGAAGTTTGTTCTGAAGTCGTTTGACCTCGGGTGAGTTCATAGCGTAACCCTGTTGAAGCAGTTTTTCGATCATGTCAAGACTGCGCTCAGTCAGTTCGGAGTATTTCCGAATCTGAGCCATGACAACTTTTTCGTCTTCCGGAGGAAGGGCAATGGAAGAATTTATGGAACGAGTTTCTGACATAGAAAGGTCTCCCGTCATACTTGAAATATGGCAAAGCAGGTATCGGCAGATACTCAAAATCTGTTTAGTTTGTTTTGCTGTTTTGTTGTGCGCCTCGGTTAAAGCCGAAGAAGAGAAGATCAGCCGCCATGATTTTATTTCTTCGGCCTATGAGCGCATTTATAATCGACGGGTCAGTGAACTGGAGGCGGTAAACAGTGGCTTGCTGGATTCTTTTGATGATGGCACCTACCACCTGGAATGGCCGGTCTCGCGTGGTATGGCTGCTGAGGCTTTGTATCGTCTTAGCATTCAGGCCGGCACAGCCGTCAAGTTACCCCGGGCGTTTGCAGACGTCGCTCCGGGTTCGAGTTTTGAACAGCCCCTGAAGGTTGTGGGCGGGGCTTTTTTGCCGAAGAAGCGTGGTAATTTTGACCCGAACTATCTTCTCGACCGGCCGTCGTTGTTTCGTTCTTTAAAAATTTTACTTGAAAAGGGCGTGTTGAAGCAGGAAGACCGCTCAGATATGTCGGTGCTGCCTGTTTACGAACCGGTATCGACTGTGATTGCCTCAGGTGAGCAGTCTGCCGGCGAGCTTTATTCGATAAAGCCAGAACTTGGTTTTAAAGAGCAGTCAACTACCAACGCCCTTTACAAGGCAGATACCTACGCCAGAATTAGCCGCGCTGATTCACAGGTTACGGCAATGCAGATTAACCCGCAATCTATGGCAAGTATCGAAGATGCAACTTCTGCCATGCAGGATGTGGAAGCTATTATTGAGCGTCTGGGCGGCTCTGTTATGGAAATGACCTCGACTTACCCATCAAACCCCGAAGATGAGCAGGTATTGCGCCAGGGACTGGCACAGATTGAAAGCGTTCTGAGCACGGTTCTTAACCGGTTTGAATATTCAAAACAGCAGTTAACGACTGTTATGCCGGTAGATCCTGACCAGATACAAAAATGTGATTTGCTCAACAGCCGTCTTGACAGTAATATTGATCAGGCAAGAGTCTTAAAAAAGCGTATTGCAGCCAGATTAGCTGAGCCGCAGAAAGAAGCCGAAGAATGAAGAAAAAATGTTTTGCCCTGCTTTTTGTGATTCTCTGCGGCTGCTTTTCAGCGACAGTTGAAGCTGCCAACCCCGTGATCCGTTATTTCTCGCGATTACTGGACGAAACCAGGGCCGAAAAGGCTATTGGCGAACTCATGCAGAATCATTTTGTCAGCGAAATATCTGAGACGCTAAAAATAGTTCAAGATAAAGATTTGAGCGCCCGCATGTGTAAACTTGCCGAAAATGCACCCAAAACTGACCTTGTATTCAATGTAATGGTCGTCGAAAGTGATATTCCTGATGAAATACCTTTGCCTGGCGGCTATCTTATTTTGACCTCAGGGCTTTTGTCGGCTGCGGTGAGCGAAGAACAGCGCGACTTTATTCTGGCCCGCAATATTATGCATATTATTCTTAAGCATCCAACTAAACTGATAAAACTCGAAGGGCTTTATCCTGGCTTGTTGAACCAGCTTAAGCTGATTCCTGAAAAACGAAATGCTCAGCAGATAAGGGCGTTGATCAGAGATTATCTTCGCAATCTTCCCAAAATGAACCATAAGAAGGCCGATTTGCAGGGAATATTGCTTACCACCTCGCCGGATAGAACCAGACAGGCTGCGATAGCTATGCTGAGCAGTTTTACGGCGAAAATGTGGCCGGTTTTGCCCTGGGACACCGGCGATTTGCCTGCCCGCATCGGTGAACTTGAGAAACTAAAGCTTCCGGAATAAAATTGCTGCATGTCATTAGATCAGCTTCTTAAAAACCCGCGAGAGGTAGTGCGTGCCCGCGATGCCTGGACGCAAAGAACCGCTTTGGCCGCAATGGCCCGAGAGCCGTTGCCTGCTGATCGTGAAATTTTTGAAGATATGCTCGACAGCGACGACACCAGCGTTGCTCTCATGGCTTTTCTTGGCCTGAAGAGACTTTTTCCGGCACCGCTGGTGGTCAGAGACGTCTGGAAAGAAATGTTTGGTGAGTCCGTCGATCTTTTATCCCGCCGTTCCTGTTCTGGGCCTGCGCAACTGAGAGTCGCGGCTCTTAAGGCTCTTGCATTTGCTCCGGAGCATCTTAGTTTTGGTCTGGTCGAGAGAGTTCTTGAATCACTCGATTCGCCATTGAGTCACGAAAGCGTTCTTAGTGGTCAGTCTCCATCTCTTTCGCTGGTTCAGAAACCGCAGAACTTTTTTTTGCCTGAGGGATTTGCGGTGCTTCTTGCTTCTCTTCCGGGTGGGCACGATCGTGTAAATCTTCTCAGGCGCGAACTCAACTCACATGATCCGACAAGACTTCTGCCGGTGCTCATTTCGTTGCAGTTTAACCCGGTGGCCGAACTGACTGACCAGGTTCTGCTGCTGGCGCGCTCAGCAGAAAAACGGGTGGCACTGGAGGCGGCACGGGCATTATTGGCATGCGGTGGGCCCAGAGTTTTTCTTGTTATTCTGTCTCTGCTTAAAGAGGCTGCTGACCCCCAGAGAAAGGCATGGCTACTGCCGCTGGCTGCCAGCACCGGCCGCGAGGAAGTCTGGTCTATTATCGTAAATTATAGTGGCAGTGAAGACAGCGGTCTGGCACAGGCCGCACTGAGAGCTGCCGATACTTATGCCGCTCCGGTAGAAACAAAAGCAGAGCTATATCGTATGGCCATGCGTAATCCTGACCCGGCTATCGCTGCTTTAGCCGCGCAATACAGCTGGCATCTTGGTTCAATGAGATCTTTGAGGCTGCTCGAAAAGTTCATTGTTTCTGATTCTAGGCATCACAGATCGGCTGCCGCTGCGTCACTGGGCTATATTTCGCCCGAAACGGCTCTGCCTGTTCTGGCCAGTCGCTTTGATACCGAGCGCAATGGCGATGTTGTAAGAGAAATGATTTTAAGCATGAGACGCCTGTTGCCACAGATCAGGGGTAATTTGCGTGCTCAGGATATGCTGATGCCGTGGTTGGCGCGCCTTTTTAAATCTACAGATGCATTTAAACGCAGTCAGTGCGCGGTAATGTGCGGCTTGATCGGTAGACCGGCCGAAGATATGGCTTTGCATGCCCTCGAAAAAGAGCATCATCCGCATGTGCTGGCTTCTTTACTTGGAGCCCTCGGAAGTTGTGGCTGCGACAGGTTGCTTGTTTATTCAAGGTTTCACGACCACGCAGATTCGCGGGTTCGGGCTAATATGATCGCATCGATGCTTGTTTGCGGCGGTGAAGCTGTTTCGTACTTTACCAACGCCCTTAAGGATTTTTCTCCACGTGTGCGTGGTGCAGCGGCTAAAAACCTATTTTTACTTGGTCAGCTCGATATTGTCGCAACTTTGAACCGTATGTTGCTTGTGCCCGAGCCATTATCGGTTCTTTCAGGATGTTACGCCATCGGTCAACTGTTGCGAATTCAACCTCCGATGCTCAATGCAGACCATCCGCTGCCTCTTGCCGTTGCTCGCAAGACTACAATGCATATCAAATCAAGACCATACGGCCCGGCACTCTTGAACTCCCCCGAAATACCGGGTATCTTCAGCGAAATGGCCATAGCCGCCGGAAACCACCAGAAACTGGTCTGGATACTCGAAGAAAAAAGCCGGCGATTTCCTGCTTCATACGCTGTTAAACGCATGCTGGCTTCTCTATTGGCTATCGAAGGTGAAACAGAGCGCGCTTCTTCATTGCTCGAAATCTGCCTGGCCGATAACCCGGGTGCTCTTGCCGATGTTCTTGACGCTTACCGCATGGCTATCAGACTTGGTAATCTCGACAGAGCCACAGATTACGGTGCGCGGGCAAAAGAACTTTATGAAGCCCTGCTCGATGGATGCATGCAACTGTGCCGTTCAATAAGAGGCTCTGGTGCAGAATTGATGCTTGAAAAACTGCATCACCTGGCAGAGCCATCTATGAACCTTTATAATGCCATGATTCAACTAAAAGTAATCGAGAACGATCAGGAGACCGTTCTCGATTTGATGTCTGAACTTGTGCTGGCGCGCCCGTTCAATGCCATGGTTGTAAGAAAACTTGCGGCGATGCTGCCAGAGTCTTTTGGCGAGCTGCGTAATGCTCTCGAAGTTTACGCAGCATCGTTGCCCGAATAAATAACTATTCTGCGCTCAGTTTCGCTTTTGCCGCCCTGGCTTCAATCTGGTCACGACCATCGTCTTTTTCAATAACTTTCTGATACCAGAGCTGTGCGTCTGCGGTGCGACCAATAGCATTAAGAGCATTCGCGTATTCGAGTGCCCTGACCATGTAGGTTTTAACATCTTCTGGTTCAGGGTCTCTGGTAAAGAGTTCTTCATATAACGATACCAGTTTTTCGTTTTGCCCGGATTTTTGACAGGCAACCATCAGACGATTTTTGGCATCAGGCATTAAGCTTGTGTCTGGATACTGTTTGAGCAGGTGTTCGAGCACTGCAATGACGTTTGTAAAATCGGGCGGATCTTCGCCGAGCATATATAGGTTAGAAAGGCGCCAGCATGATTCTTCGGCCTGATCAGTGAGAGGGCATCTTTCTATAACCTGTTTGTGGAGTTCTTTGAACTGTTCAAGTTCCCATTTTTCGAGCTCGGTCATTTCTGTGTAAAGCTTTACGGCAAGCTTTTGCTGTTCTTCTTTGCTGAGTTCGTCAGATACATTGTAAACGCCTGTCGGTGACAGGGTGTATTCTTTTGCCGGAGCTGGTTCATCTGCAGAAAGTGATTCTGTTGCACTGGCGTCAACCGTATCAACGGCTTCTTTGCCTTCGTCAAGGGTTTTGATCCATTTCTGGGCAAAGCTGTTTTGCGGATCTTTTGCCAGAACCTGTTCGAGAATCTTTCGGGCGCCTGTCTTATCATTTTTGCGAAACTTGATCAACCCCATCAGGTTCATCAGCGAAGTGCTCTCGGGATAAGCTTTTATGCCTTTTTCGAGAATCGTTTCGGCATTGTCATATTTTTGCATTTTGCCGAGAAGAGACGCTGATTCGGCATATAAATCTTCGGTTGGCGCGTCTTTGATGGCAGTTTTATACAACTGCAGGGCATCATCGTATTTTTGAGCGCTTTGCAGTGCCCGGCCCTGCTTTATTATTTCTTCAGAAGCCTGCGAAACAGGTGCGAAATGCAACACCATTAACAA
>SABV01000513.1 GCA_009928855.1 Erysipelotrichia bacterium
ACGTTTGCGTCTACATATTCGGCTCTGGTTATAAAAAAACCATAAGGCAGGTAGCTTACGACGATGTCATCTGAATCAGTTGCGAGCAAAGTAGTCTGAGGTTTTCCATCGGGGCCGCACGAAAAGATCACACCCATGCCGTCTGAATGAAAATAAAAGTTGCCCCATGGGTCACGCGGCGGTTCTTTTTCGAGGTAGGTTCCGATAAAAGCGCCCAGAGCGCTCGGGGAAAAAGTTCTCGCGTCAAAAAAATTCGGTTCTTTGATATTGTAAAGCCTGACAGCCTTTGCAAGCTCTTCCATGTCAGCCCGAGCTCTTGTAATCCTGGTTTCTGCAATATGACGCTTATACTCCTCGACTGCAAAAATCAGTAAAGAAGAGATAATCAAAAGAACGAGCATAAGCTCAATAAAAGCAAAGCCGTCTCTTTTGAAGCTACCGAAGTTATTAGTCATATTTTTATAATCCTTAGAACTTCTGATCAAAGCCGGCACCATCTTCTTTGGTCACCTGCAGACCCGGCTGAACATAATCAGGAGATTCGTCAAGATAATCAACGTTAACAAGTCTCGGCGTTACGAGCATTATCATTTCTGAATTGCGAGTCTGGGTATTGGTATTGCTCAACAGGCTTCGCAACAAAGGCACCTTATTCAACAGCGATGGCATCTTTTTAACTTCTGAGCCCTGGTGATTGATCAGGCCACCCAGCACGACAGTTTCGCCATTCTTGATTCTGACGAAAGTATCGGTATTTCTTTCTGAACGGTGAATCTGACCGTCTTCATTGATGCTCAGCACTGAATCTACGGTGGTCTTCAATGCCATACTGATTTCGTTATCACGACTTATCTCAGGAGTGACTTCAAGTCTTATACCAACCTGAATATCGCGGTATTCTTTGAAAACCTGGGGCGTGTAGCCAAGATAGGTATTGCTGGCCGTTTCGTAACGGAAATACGGCACCGGAATAACTTCGCCAATATTGATGGAGGCTTTTTTGCCATGCACGGCACGAATTTTGGGGCTGGCGAGCACTTTTGCCTTGTCTTCCTGCTCAAGAAAATCAAGAGTAGCCGGCAGAGCGTAATTGCTGGGCAAGCGACCGATATCAGAAACACTCATGCTGTAATTATCAAGTTTGATACCAAGCTGACGCAGGCTGGTACGATTGATTTCAACCAGTTTAACTTCTATAACTGCCTGCTTAACCTTTTCATCAACACTTTCAATGATTTTTTCGATCAGATTGAGATTTTCGGCATTGTCATAAACAGACAGCGTATTTATTCTCTCGTTCAGGGAAAAGTTAGCGATGTCGATCTTCTCGCTCAGTGATTTACTGCCCTTAACCATGCTGACTACTTCTGCCGGCTTAGCGTTGACCAGCTTGAAGGTGCGATACTGCTTCTTGCCAAAATCACTGGCGTTTTCGCGGGCAAGAATTACAAAAGTATTGTCATTATGAGGCTTTTTAACAAGATCGCTGGTTTCAATAAGCAGATCAAGCAGTTCATCGAGATTAAGATTCTCAACATAAAAATTCACTTTTTTATCGACAACGCTTTCGTGAATAATCAGGTTAATGTTCATCATCTTTGAGAGAGTCTGAAGAGCGTCTTTAAGACTCAGATCGCGGAACAGAAGCTCGCGTGCCACTCTGCCGCTTTCGGCGCCCAGTGAGATAACCGTGAGATCGCGACCCTTGAGAGTGTACTGAAAATTTCGCTGCAGCAGAAGATTTTTAAGAATTTCACGCAGGGTGATATCCTGAGCTTGAACGCTGAATTTTCCTCTTACACCTGAGTCTGCGAAAATGCGCAGATTGAACTTAACAGCCAGGGCATTAAGAATAGTCATCAGGTCTTCCTGTTCAAAGCTGAGACTGACCCTCGCGTCAAGAACCGTCTTGGTGCCTTCCATGGGCACATTACGTCCGGAAAGATCAGCAAACTGTTCTTCAGATGCCGCAGGTTTTGCCATGGTTTTTGAGGTCTCAATTACCAGGTTTTTACCGACTCGCGTCGGACTTACCTTTAAAGGTTCATAAAGCACAAGAACCGCCCTGACAACATCGGGACGGCTACTGACCTGACTGACCCGCATAAACTTAATCATCGGATGCGGA
>SABV01000514.1 GCA_009928855.1 Erysipelotrichia bacterium
GCATGACACTTCGCTCTTTTTAAACAGAGCTTTCAAAGAGTGCTCTATGGAAATCGGGTTGCTCAACATTACCGATTCTACAAGGCCAAGAGTAATCGGTTACACGCGGCCCGGCAAAAGACTGACCATTGCCTTTGAAACCTCATTCTGACACCGAAACAATCGACCCGGCCCGCAAATCCTGGGTGGTTGAGAAATAAAGCTGCTGTCAGTATAATGATGGGATGCAAAAAATAATTTTTTCTATTTTGTTTCTTCTGTCGGCAGTTTCAGTCGCTAACGCAGCAGATCTTTTTGATCTGCGCGTTTTTCCGTGCTTCGAAAATCAAATCGTTTCTTTTGAAGGCACTATTGTCACCAGCAGATTGAGAGAAAACGCCATAAGCCGAAGATCGAAGTTTTCAGGCCTCACCGGCAAGTGGCTGGCCAGTGGCACAGTAGACATTGAATCTGCTGGCAAGAAGCTTTCGGCAGATGTGAGCAAAGGCGAATTTTCGGGCCAGATCAAGGTTGATTCGCTCGCAAGCTTTACCCTAAGTGTTTACCACAATGGTCAGAAGCTTTACCGGGAAACCTTTCATTTTCCGACACGGGCCGATTTTATTGTGGTAAGCGATATCGACGACACTATTCTAGTTACAGAAGTAACCAGCAAAGCTAAAATGGTTTACAATTCACTGTTCAAAAAACTCGAAGACCGCAAGCCCGTTGCTGATACCCCAAAGTTTTATCGAGAGCTCAGCAAAGGCAATTTTAGTCTCGGCACGCCACATTTTATTTATTTGAGCAGCTCGCCCGCTTTTTTGAGTCGTTCTCTCAAAACTTTTATAAAAAACAACGACTTTCCACAGGGGTCTCTTATATTAAAAAAGAGTCTGACAAGCGGCGATCATAACACCCACAAATCAGAGTGGCTTAAACAGATAGTAAAAAAATACCCGGGAAAGCCGCTTTTTCTTATGGGTGACAGCGGCGAACAAGACCCTTTTATTTACAGAAGCTTCATTGAAAACAGCGAAAGCCCTAAAATCGTAAAGGGAGTTGTCATACACGAAGTAACCAGCCGGCCACAAAAAATTCAGGCTCTAAAAGAAATCAGCCTGTACCTGCAAAAAAAGTTCAAGGTTCCCTTTGTTTTCTGGAGCAATATCTACAAGCTAAAAAAAAGCCTGCACCGGCACTCGCTGCTAAAAAGAATTCAGTAAAGACTCATAAATCTTAAAATCAACCTCTGAAAAACAGCAAAAAATCACATCTAATTCAGCACCCTTATTCTCAAGAAAATCACTCACAGTATTCACTGCCACTCTAGCTGCCTGCTCTTTCGGATAACCATACACCCCAGTGCTGATAGCCGAAAACGCAATGGTTTTTAGCCCTCTCTCAAAAGCTATTTGCAGTGAATTTATATAGCAGCTTGCCAGAAGTTCTGCTTCGTTGCAATTACCGCCATGCCATACCGGGCCAACCGCATGGATAACGTAACGTGCGGGAAGGCCGTATCCGGAGGTTATTTTTGCCTCGCCGGTTTTACAACCGCCGAGAGTGCGGCATTCTTTTAAAAGCTCTCGCCCTGCTCTGTGATGAATGGCCCCATCGACCCCACCACCACCCAGCAAAGTTGAATTGGCAGCATTTACAATGACATCGACACTCAAGGTTGTAATATCGGCAACAACAGCTTGCATAGTGCGACTCAAAGACATAACAACCTCTCGCCAGCCCAGTCCGAATAAACGGAGCGCAAATTAACGGGCACATTCAAAGCCAGAGTTTAAAATCAGCGCCTAGGGAAGGGTTATCTGCTCACTACTGATAATCAGGCCGCCTGCCCTGACCACAAGTTTAACAGCGTCACCGGCGTCTAGCGTCAGCTCAGAATTCTGCAATTTGCCCGCCACAAACTCACATTTTACGGTTCTGGCATCATTAACGACAAAATAACCGGGGCCGGTATAATGAATTGCGCCAGTTTCGGCCCAGACCGGGTCGTTCTCAATCAGGTGAACCAGTTCGCCAGAGCCACGATAAGTGTTGCCGTTAACATTTTTTAATGCAGCATCGAGCCTGAAACTTGGAATAAAATCATTGATCAGCTCCGCACAGTTGTAAACAGCCAGCGGAA
>SABV01000515.1 GCA_009928855.1 Erysipelotrichia bacterium
ACAGCCTGAGCCACTTTGCGTGTTTTTTCAAGAATTTCGCCAAAGCTGGCCGGGTTTATTGACTGGGTGCCATCAGAAAAAGATTCTTCAGGAAACTCATGCACCTCCAGCATTACTCCATCGGCACCGGCAGCGATACCAGCCAGAGTGAGCGAAGCAATCATACTGCTCCTGCCGCTGGCATGACTGGGATCTATAATAATCGGCAGATGCGAAAGTTCTTTGATGGCAGGCACAGCCTCAATATCAAGGCTAAAACGCGTGTAATGTTCAAAGGTTCTGATACCACGCTCGCAAAGTATAACGTCAGAATTTCCATGACTTAAAATATATTCAGCAGCACACAACAGTTCTTCAAAAGTCGCGCCCATACCTCGTTTTAAAACAACAGGTTTTTTCATCTGACCAATATGTTTGAGCAGCTGAAAATTGCTCATGTTGCGAGTGCCAATCTGAAGAATATCGGCATGATCAGCGACAAGCTCAGCTTCCAGGGGCTCTCTCACCTCAGTTAGTATCAGCAGACCTGTCTGCTTTCTAATTTCATCAAGAATCGCGATACCAGCCCGCCCCAGGCCTTGAAACGAGTATGGCGATGAACGGGGCTTAAAAATCATGCTGCGAAAAACATTGCAGCCGGCAGCCTTGATTTTATGAGCCAGACTTAGAGCTGATTCTTCTGTCTCAATCGCGCAAGGCCCGGCAATGATGATAGCCGCCTCGCCACCGAACACAACCTGACTTCCGGGCGCCGAACCGATTTTTACAATAGAATTGCGGCGGTTACATTTTCTGGAAGCCAGATAATAAGAATAACGGCCCGGAATAACTTCAACAACACCGCTCCAGGAATGAGCTTCTCTTGCCAGATCGTCTTCACTGTTACCGTCAACAGAAAGTATCAGTTGACCATACTGGCTGACAAGCCTGGTATAAAACCCCTGCTGCTGCAGCTTCAGACATAGATCATTCTGCTGTTGCTCGGTCATTGATTGATTTAAGACCAGAATCATACTATGGCTCCGTCGATAGCTTGGATAGGGATGAAATCACACATTTAAAATCGGTTCACCATTAATTATCAACTCACGCAGTCTGTTCTGGCCCACTTGATAACCAATCTGTCTGAAAGAAGTGAGTTCAAAAAGCGCCAGATCCATGCAACGGCCAACTTCGATCGCACCGACCTTGTCACCCAGACCAAGGGCGTGGGCGGCATGCAAAGTTCCGGCGATAAGAGCTTCAGAAGCGTTTAAGCGCAATTGCAGCATAGCCAGAGATTGTATGATACCGGCCCCAAGAAACTGGCAACTACCAGGGTTATGATCTGAAGCAATGGCCAGCGGCAGACCCGCCTCGATCATTTTGCGAGCCGGAGCATGATGTGATTCCATCAGGTAAGTTGAAGTACCGGGCAAAACAGTTGGAACAACTCCACTGCCAACAAGCTTTCTAATTCCATCATCGCTGGTCATCAACAGGTGGTCAGCACTTGTCGCACCAAGCTCTACGGCAAGATCGATACCACCCAGCACGTTGACTTCATCGGCGTGGATTTTTGCTTTCAAACCGTGCCTGATGCCAGCTTCAAGGATTTTACGCGACTGCTCGACAGAAAAAGCCTTGCTTTCGGTGAATACATCGTTAAACACTGCAAGGCCAGAATCTGCGACCTGCGGTATCCAGACGTTGCATATTTCATCTACAAATGCGTCCGGTTCAGAGCGTCGGTCTGCCGGAATCGCGTGAGCGCCCATAAAAGTAGAAACTATTCTCACGGGATATTCGTTTTTAAGCATTTCGATTACCCGCAACATCTTCATCTCGTTTTTCAGATCAAGACCATAGCCGGTTTTTATTTCTATGGTGGTAACACCGCTCTCCATGGCTCTTTCAAGTCTCAAGGCCGTTTCGGCAAAAAGAACTTCTTCGCTCAAATCACGCACGGCGTTAGTAGAGCGCAGAATACCGCCACCAGCCGCAAGAATATCAAGATAACTTCGCCCCTGCACACGCATTTCAAACTCGTCGCTGCGATCGCCGGCATAAACAAGATGAGTATGTGAATCTACAAATCCGGGCACAGCCAGAAGACCTTCACCATTGAAGAATCTTGCGTCAGGT
>SABV01000516.1 GCA_009928855.1 Erysipelotrichia bacterium
TTAACTGTTATCAGCGCGGTTTTTTACGATCGCGACGGCAAAATAAATATTAAGTGGTTTAATAAAACCTATCTGTTGAAGCAGCTTAAGCTGCATAACGAATATTGGCTTTATGGCAATACTGTGGCCTTTAAAAACAGTTTAACCATATCGAACCCCGAAATCGAGCCTGTATCAGACAACAATACGGGCACAAAAGATCGGCTGACCGCTGTTTACTCGTCTAATGCGAGTTTGTCGCGGGCGGCAATCTCACCGCTTTCGCTGCGCAAGATTATAGACGGCATATTAGACAATACAGATTTGGCATCGTCTTTGCCCGAAGAATTGCGCAACACAACATATTCGGGCATATTTAAGTCTTTCGAAGAAATTCACAGACCCACAACTCTCGAGGCTTTAAACAAGGCTAAGCATACTATCGCTTTTTTTGATCAGGTATTGTTTCAGATGGGCGTTCTTAAAAGGCGCGAGAACCTGACCGGGTATCTGACACTGCCCGACAAAAACCAATACGAACCTTACGAATCGCCCTACCCGCTTCCGTTTGAGCTGACGGGCGCTCAAAAAAAAGCATTGGGGCAAATTATCGGCGATATGCTGCCCGAAGCGGATAAGCCGCCCATGAACCGTTTGGTTCAAGGCGATGTAGGTTCAGGGAAAACACTGGTCGCTTTTTTGGCAATGCTTAAATTTATTTTTGTGCTCAGACCGGGCGCGCAATGCGCTTTTATGGCACCGACCGAAATATTGGCGAATCAGCATTTGATCGCTTTTAAAAAGTTTTTTCCGCAGTTTGCTTCGAAGGCGGTTATTTTAACCGGGAGCTTAAAGACCAAAGAACGTCGGCTTATCAACGATTTGATCGAAACGGGCGCTGCTTTGGTCGTGTTCGGCACACACGCGCTTTTTCAGGAGCAGCTTAAGTTTAACGAGTTAGGGCTTTGCATTATAGACGAACAACAAAGATTCGGCGTTAACCACAGAAGAATGCTTTTTAATAAAGGTTCTGACCCGCATCAATTATTACTTTCGGCAACACCGATACCAAGAACACTCTCGCTTACAATATTTGGCGACATGGACACAAGCATCATAGATGAGATGCCGCCGGGCAGGCAGCCTGTTAAAACTTACACGGCAAAAAGCTTCGATGAAGTGGCGCCTAAAGTTGGCGAAGTATTAGAAAACGGCGGGCAGGTTTATGTGGTTTGTCCTCTTATAGAGGCCTCAGACGAGCGTGACTGGACATCGGTCGAAGAATCGGCACAGAGAATCGCAGGCCACTTCCCTGACAAAAATATTGCCTGCTTAACGGGGCAGCAGAGCTGGGAAGAAAAAGACCTTATTATGCACAGCTTTAAAAGCGGCGAAATAGACATTGTGATTGCTACGACCGTTGTTGAAGTGGGTGTAGACAACCCGAATGCAACGCTTATTGTGATTGAGAACGCCGATTGTTTTGGGCTTTCGCAGCTGCATCAGCTCAGAGGGCGCGTGGGGCGCGGGTCTAAGCAGTCTGAATGTATTTTGATTTCGCGGCAAAAAAGCGAATCTGAGAGGCTTAAGATTTTGGTTTCCACTAACGACGGGTTCGAGCTTTCGACTGAAGACCTCAAGATGCGTGGGCCGGGCGATTTGATCGGAACGAGGCAAAGCGGGCTTTCGCACCCGTGTTTTTCGCACAAGATACCTTTAAAGCTGATTGAAAACGCGCGCAAAAGGGCTTTTGAGATACTGACAAAAGAATCTGATACAATTAAAAATTGGTTCTGCGCTCAAATGATTAAGTCGTTTGGGGGCAGTTACACCACATTTATGGAAGGCGGTTAAAATGAGAGTCATTACAGGCTCTGCCAAAGGCAGAAAACTTAAAATGCCCAAGGGCGGCAAGACGCGCCCGGCGATGGACAAAGTGAAAGGTTCGACCTTTAACATTATTGCGTCTCTCGTTCATGAGGCACGATTTTTGGACATGTTCGCGGGTTCGGGCAATCTGGGAATCGAAGGGCTCAGCAGGGGGGGCAGCTATGCGGCTTTTGTAGACGCATCGAGAGAATGCACAAAAACCATTTCTGAGCACTTAGAAATAACGCAGATTTCTGAGA
>SABV01000517.1 GCA_009928855.1 Erysipelotrichia bacterium
GTAGCTGCAGTCCAGAAAGTCCTGCTCATAGATTGCATCAAGAATTGTGGCGACAGCCCGCTGGACAATCTTGTCTTCGAGACAGAGAATTCCGAGTGGCCGATGCTTTCCGTTGCCTTTTGGGATGTATTTCCGACGGATTGGTCTGTAAGCGCTCAGTAAACCGCATCTTTTAAATCTGTCTGGGCTGTGGCATTCTTTGCGCTGTAATTTACAGCAAAAGGAGTCTTCGAATGGCGGTTATCAGTGATAGCGTTAATGCGGCGATCATGTTGCAGCACATAAAATCATGGCAGCAGAGCGGAATAACCCAGGTTGAATATTGCCGACGGCACCAGATTACATCGAAGAAGTTTGAATACTGGCTGCGCAAAAGCCGAAACGAATGTGCTTTGCAATTTGTTCCTGTAACACTACAGCCTGAGCCACCTGTCCGGCAAACATTCAGCACTTTTGAATCATCGGGCCTGGCGGTTAATTTTGGCGGCATTGCTCAACTGGAAATCGGCAAAAAATTTGACGCCGAGATCCTGATTCGCTTTATGCGCATTGTTGCAGACTTATGATAGTCAGCTCAACAACACAGGTTTATATTGCAATCGGTTCGGCCGATATGCGCAAATCCATAAATGGTCTTTCATCAATGGTTGCCAGCCATTTTTCGTTAAACCCGCTGACCGGCAACTTTTTCGTTTTCAGTAACAAGTGTCGCTCGATCGTCAAGATTCTGTATTGGCATATCAACGGTTACTGTTTATGGCAGAAGCGTCTGGAAAAGGGTCGCTTCATCTGGCCGGAAAGCCGGGATGACGTTTTGCAGGTTGGGCAACGAGAACTTTCGTGGCTGCTTGAAGGCCTGGATATTCATCAGGCAAAAGCGCATAAGCGTTTGGAGTATTCTAGAGCCTATTAAAAAGAGGACTCTGCGAGAAAAAAGCATACAAAAAGAGCTGTATTTTAAGCTGGGAAAATGCTATAATTATTGGCATGACACCAGCTATTGATCAGCTTCCTGATGATATAAACTCCTTGAAAGAAATTATTATCGAGGGTTTCACTCATCGCGATCAGGAAAATGCTCTTCTTAAAGAGCAAATAAAGCTGCTCCAAGCCATGCTTTATGGCCGCAAGACTGAAAAAATGCAGCCAGCAACAGATAATCAGCAGCTGAGATTGGACTTTGGTGATGAGCCTGTCGTTGAGCCGGAGCAAGCAGTTCCCACTGCAAAGGAAACAAAAGTTCCGGTTAAAGGGCACTCAAGACGGAAAGGCGGCAGAAGGCCGCTTCCGGCAGAGTTCCCAAGAGTAGAAAATATCATTGATATTTCAGACGCAGAAAAGCTTTGTGAATGCGGCTGTATGAAAACTCGCATTGGTGAAGAGACATCTGAACATCTTGAGCATGTTCCTGCATCATGGATCGTAAAAGTTAACATCAGGCCCAAATATGCATGTAGAAACTGCGAAGGCACTGAATCAGAAGGCCCGACAGTCGCGATCGCACCTGTTCCCGAACAGATAATCCCCAAAAGCTTTGCCACGCCAAGCCTGCTGGCTTTTCTCATTGTCAGCAAATTCGTAGATGCCCTTCCATTCTACAGGCAGAGCAATATGCTTGCCAGAAATGGCGTAGACTTGAGTCGCGGAACAATGTGCAGCTGGGCAACGAAAGTCGCTGTGCTTTTAAAGCCAGCGATAGAGCTTTTTCTCGAACTGATTATTCAGTCGCCGCTCATAAATGCCGATGAAACACGAATTCAGGTTCTCAAAGAGGTAGATCGAAAGGCAAAAAGTCATTCCTGGATGTGGGTTTTTCGCGGCGGAGGCCGCGACAGGCCAACAATTTTATTTCACTACCATCAAAGTCGCGCCGGCAAAGTTGCCGAGAATATTTTGCAAGGCTACAAAGGCGTTATTCAAACCGATGGTCACTCTGGTTATAACTTTATCGAGGACAACCCGAATCAGACCAATGCCGGTTGCTGGGCGCATGCGTGCGTATTCTGGCGAAATCCGGCCAGTCATTCTGATTTAATCCGGCCACCTGTTCTGGTCGAAACCGGCCACCTATTCTGATTTAATTCGGCCACTTTT
>SABV01000518.1 GCA_009928855.1 Erysipelotrichia bacterium
TCTGTGCCATTGCGAGGCTCTTTGGTGTAATCCTTGTAACCCATTGTGTAGCTTTGCGGATTGTCAGGGTGAGCATTAAAATCTCCGGCAATATAAACATCTTTTTCGCAGAATATTGTCAGAGATTTCCAGGGGGGGCAGCCCCAGATGCGCAAGGGAACCTCAGAGTAAAGCAAAACTTTATCTTCCTTGTTTTCGTAATCCCATCCAAAAAACAAATCATATACAATTTCAGAAGAATTCGCCGGATTTCGCCACTTAGACTCAGCGAAGCCCTTATAATTCGACCCCGCCTTCAACACAACCGGTGCCGGACGACGGGCATTACGATAATAAGCAGGGTTTAATGGCGGCAGCTTCTGAGGTTTGGCGCCGTGGTAGCCATCCTGAACAAAATAATCAACAGTTTTGCCATTGTTGACTTCAGCAAACCCTTCGAATTTTTCAGGATCAGTAGAATCGTTTGAAGAATTGATACTGCCACGCTTTTTATTCGAAAACTCCACATGAACAGATGATTCGGCTTTAATAAAACCAGGAGTAGAAATTTTTTCCATCTCAAGCAGCTCTGCACCACGATCAAAACTGCCACGGCGCGTAAACGCAATCATCTCATGACCATACAAACGACCTGTCTTCATCTCGCCTGGGGTGACTCTGTAAGGCCCATAACCACCCACGTCAAGAATCTGCCCGTCATAAAGAAGAAAGTTACCCGGAACAATTTTCTCGATAATCGTCGAAATTTTACGACAGGCGCCATCAACAAGCCCCACAGCTTCAAGCAAAAAGTAGCGATGCGACTCGTCTACTGTTTTGCTGTCAGCGCTGTTATTAGACTTAACAAGCTTAACTCTGACCTTGAATTTTCCGGTCATTTTCATTGCTGGAATCTCGATAGATCCACTGTAGGTGCCACGCGCATTATTATCAAGTTTGAGCAATTCAAAACTCTTGATATAGTTATACCGGTTTTCAGATGCTGACGGCCAGCCTTCATCGGGAATATACGGATTTCCGTGCGTTACAAACTGGTAATCAGCTTTCATTTCGGCAAGAACGCAATGCAATCCCGCTTCTGCAACCCCTAAAGCAATAAAATCACGTGCAGATTTTGACAAAAGGTGAATCTGCCCCCGTTGAAAATTGAGCATCGCACCGGCCAGAATACCCAGAACAAGACAAATCATCAACACCACGATAATCGCCTGCCCACACCTGTTAAATCGCAGCTTCATGGGTGAACTCCATTGAGTTTGCCTCTGACGCAAAAACAGGTTCGCACTTTATGCGCCACTCTTTCGGCAGCATCACGCGAGTCGCCTTTCCGCACGAATGAAGCGACAACATGCACAAGATAAGGCCCCGTGCCATCCAGTTCATATGGCTCGTAACTAAGCAAGCTCTTAAAAGGCACCAGAGCAGAAAAACTCGTTATATTAACGGGTTTACGATTAGTGGTAAACATTGAAATTTCTCTGATGCCATCACATATTTTTTTTTCGTATTGCTTATTAGATGCGTTCTGAAAATCGCTCTTAACCTTACGATACAAATCACTGGTGCCATCTTCGGCCTTTTTTAGAAAATACTCTATAATTTCTTCGCGAATAAATCTGGTATCTGGGGGCTTAATCGAAAAATCAAAGACCTGGCGACGCAGCACGCAGAGTTTGCCATCATTCACGGGCATGAGCACCGAAACAGTCTGACGATTTGTCTGAGTTGGAAATTCAACCCAGTTGGCATTACGAATATCGTTACCCATATTGGCAAAAAACCGTCTGGCGCTCTCATTGACTCCAATATGTTCAAGAGCCGTTTTAATATTGCGAACTTCGGCAAAAAACAGACGGTAAACGGCAAGCATCAACAGTAAAAACAAAGCCGAAGCAATGACTACCTCGAAAAGAGTAATGGCACGACGCCGGGCAGCAATAATCATAGTCTCACCACTGGTCACAATGGGTCGTGACCACTTCAAACTCAACGGGCCTGCCATCATCAGAAGCTTTCCAGGTAACATTAACCCGAATCAGTTTGAGACCTGGTTTCAGATCTTTGTTACCAGAAGGAACATCT
>SABV01000519.1 GCA_009928855.1 Erysipelotrichia bacterium
GTCTATATTCTGGTAGCCGCCTGAAATGATTTTAAATTCTGCCGTAGCTCCCGGAGGCATAAGAGGGCTTTCGAACATGCCGTTCTCGTCGGTGATTATATCTTCGCCCCAGATGCGCACTGTCACCCCTACCAAGGGTAAGCCGTCAGGATCTGTAAGCTTTCCCTTAGCCTTTAAAGTGGCTTCTTTAAGTTCGAGTTCGCCAGCATTGTTATCGTTTACCGGAGCAGCATCGACAAAACTGGAAATTTCTTTGTAGGTTTTGTTGTCTTGTGAGCGTATTCGCGCAATAACTCTGTAGTTGCCCGGCGGCACCGGCCCAATCAAAAACTCACCATTTTCATTCGATTTAACAGTGAGATGGGGCATGCTTTCGATGAATACATCGGCTCCGGCCACAGGCAACTTCGGGCCGGAATCAGCGCGTATGCTGGCGGGCACTATGCTCAGAGTGCTGACGACGTTACCTCTTATTACCGTATGCGCCGCCGAGTTGTCGTCATCGCCGCCAATACGATAAATCTGGTTGCAGCCAACCGTGAGAATAAAAATGGTAAAAATGAAAACAGACAAAAGTGTGACATTACGGCGAAAGTAAGGCAACATTGGTTTGATTATCCTCCGATTTTTTAAAACAGCCTTGATAAAGCAAAAAGAATGCTATGATTATTGAATATATTACAACAATAAAGTCATATTTAGTATAAAAACTGCCTGTTAACCGCAAGACTAAGTTCAATTTTACGGCATTTACTCTTGCAATTAACAGGCAATATTTGTGTTATAATCAGCCCTTCTGCCAAAAGTTTTTTGTGAGGTAATAAATATGAAAAAGATTTTCCTTATCGTTTGTAGCATTTTTGCTCTTATTGCCCTGCCGGCAACCTGCCATGCTATAAATGAATGGACCACCATCGTCTATATGGTAAACGATGACAAAGATACCGTCCTGGAAGACGCCAATTTCAGAAATCTGAACTCGCTTAAATCATGGGGTGCAGGCGAGAACAAAACAATTCTGGTCCAACTCGACGGCATGTCAACCGGCTCTTCTGACGAGCAGAAACTTAACTACAAAGGCGGAAGCCGCCTGCGCATAGAAAAAAGCAAACTGATCGACGAGGGCGCGCTCGGTGAAGTAAACATGGGGTCACCGCAAACTCTTTGGGACTGCCTTAAATGGGCCCACGAAAAGTATCCGGCAAAACATTATGCCCTGGTCATCAACAGCCATGGCAGCGGTGTTTTTACCTGGTGGGGAGAAGGTTCAGTCAGCAGCAGTGAACCTGGGAAGGTCGTTTTTAACCCTGATCGCCGCTCAGGCCGTTTTGTCGCCTACGATCACACCGACAAAGATGCTCTGACAATTTTTGAAATCACCGAAGTTTTGAAAACATTCAATGCAAGATATAAATCAGACGGAAAATTTGATCTCGTGGCTTTTGACGCCTGCATGCCCGGCGGCATCGAGGTGCTTTACCAGTTGCGCGATGCCTGCGAATTCGTAGTCGGCAGTCCTGAAACAACCCCAATCAGCGGTTTTAATTACGATGCCATGGCTCGATTCATGTCCCGCAATGCTGACTTTGCGCCAGACCAGTTCGCCGCAGATATGGCCGAAAAGCTGAACAGCAGTCTTATCGGCGCCTGGAAAACCTCTCAGGCACCACAGGTGCTTTTTGCCCTTAACCAGCTCGCCATGGAACTCCTAAACGCCATGAACGAAACTGGAAAAACTTTTGCTCTCAGAGGCCAGGCCGCCTTCGGCAAAGGCACCAATTACTGGGATCTTTACAAGGTTGCAGAGGCTTTTTATCGTGAAAATTCTGAACTGAACGGTGCCAGCAATCGTGCTGTTATCAAACAGATGGGTAGAGACCTCATGGAAGCAATCACAGCCGCCAGAGTTACTGACAGAGGCACCATAAGCGTCACCTGGCCAGAAAAAGCCGACTACCAGAAATACCGCAATTTTTATAAAGCACTCGATGCATCACGCGACAGCAAATGGGACGAAGTTCTTGACCGCCGCGAACTCGGTATAAAATAACTTTTTATAACAATCGTTTTTACTCAAAAAA
>SABV01000110.1 GCA_009928855.1 Erysipelotrichia bacterium
AATCTCGAAACGATTCAGCTTATGCGCATTTTTTCTATCATAAGTTCTGCTGCCTTGAGGCCGTCTACGGCTGAACTTACGATACCGCCGGCGTAACCGGCCCCTTCTCCGGCAGGAAAAAGCCCTCCGAGTGAGGGGGATTCGCCATTGTCTTTTCTGACAACTCTTACCGGACTTGAACTGCGGGTTTCTGCTGCGTAGGCGATTATAGAAGACGGTTCTACTGTATTAAGCTCGCGAAGCATGCGCGGCAAAGCTCCTCGAAGAGTAGCAATTACAAAGTCAGGCAGAATTGAGTTAAAGCTTGCCGGAACTGATCTTGGGCAGGAACGGTCATTGGGCAGAGAGGCAGAGATTTTGTCTGCCAGAAAATCTTTAAGTCTCAGGGCAGGAACATTAAAATCACTTCCGCCTGCTTTAAAAGCGGCTTTTTCCATTGCTATTTGAAAATTGAGACCTGCCAGTTCGGGGTGTTTTTCGGCTCCGGGGCAGCCGGCAAAATCAGCTGGTTCGATTGGCACAATAAAGGCGGCATTTCCCCAGACACTTTTTCGTGCAGAATAGCTCATGCCATTAGTCGTCAGGGCGCCTTCTTCTGAAGCGCAGGCAATTACAAGACCGCCTGGGCACATGCAGAAGCTGTAGCATGCTCTTAAGTCTTTTTCGGGGCGTCTGGTGAGTTTAAAACTCGCGGCTCCGAGCCGTTCATGGGTCGCAAATTTGCCGTATTGAGCTAGATTGATCTGTTTTTGCGGGATTTCGAGCCTTATGCCAACCGCAAATGGCTTGGCTTGTAAAGTTGCTTCACTCTCTGCCAGCAGATGGTAAACATCTCGGGCGCTATGCCCGGTTGCCAGTATGAGATTTTCGGTTGTAATTTTATGACCGCCGGCCTCAATGCCTTTTATGTTTCCATTCTCAGTAAAAATATGGGTAAGCGTCGTATTGTAGCGGGTTTCGCCGCCATACTTCTCAATCATCTGCCTGATGTTCGGCACAATCTTCAATAAAACGTCGCTGCCGAGATGAGGCTCTGAGTCTATCAGAATTTCTTGCGGTGCGCCGCATTTTACGAGCGTTTCAAAAAACTGTTTGATGCGTGGCCGGTCTTTGCTCCTGGCTGTAAGCTTACCGTCTGAAAAGAGCCCGGCGCCGCCCTCGCCAAAAAGAGTGTTGTTCTCAGAGTTAAACGCACCATCGCGCCAGAAAGCATCTACAACTGCTCGACGTTCTTCGGCACGGCAGCCGCGTTCGATGAGAATCGGCCGACAGCCCATTTCTGCCAGATGAAGCGCAGCCATCAGACCCGCAGGGCCCGCGCCCACAACAACCGGCCGATTAAAGCCATCGGGCAGGCTTTTAAATGGTTGAGGCTGTGGCGTAGCCGTTTCTTCTGTGAGTATTTCGACATCTTTGTTGTTGGTCTGCTGCAATTTGAACGCGGAATTCATTTCGAGCTCGAGGGTGAAGACGAATACCGGTTGGCTGCGTCTTGGTCTGGAGTCAAGTGATCTTCTGACTATTTCACAGCTGATTATAAGTTGTCTGTCACATTCAAGGCGATGCGCGGCAGCTGCCAGCAGCTCATCTTCGCTGTATTCAAGAGGAGCTTCGATCTGTCGCAGTAAAATTTTCATGGTTTTTCCTTTTTGATAGACTGCCCGACCAGCCAACCGGTCGAAAATGCGGCCTGAAGATTATAGCCGCCGGTATCGGCGTCGATGTCGAGAATTTCACCCGCAAAATAAAGATTTTTAACTATTTTTGATTCAAGAGTCGCCGGGTTAACCTGACGAGTAGAAACGCCGCCAGCAGTCACTATTGCTTGTTCCCACGGGCCTTGCCCGCAGAGCGTAAATTTAAGTTCTTTGAGCCAGTTGCGTAAGATTTTGCGGTGTTCCGAGGTGATCTGAGCGGCTTTTATCTGACCGTTCAAACCGGTTTGCTGAAGGCAAAACTGGCGCATGCCCGCCGGAAGCAATTTTGCCACGATATTCTCAAGGGTGGTGCCCGCGTTTTCTTCTATGTCTCTGAGAATGCGTTTGTCGAGTTTCGCGTAGTCTAAGGCCGGCTTTAAATCTACGATAATTTCACATCGTTTACCATCTGCCATTTCTGGCACAGCTTTGCGACTGAGAGTGATAATGACCGGGCCGGCCAGATAGCCATCGAGAAAGCTCATTTCTCCAAATTCTTCGCCGGTTTTTTTGCCGTTGCAACGCAATTCGACTGCGACGTTTCGCAATGCAATGCCTTCAATCGCTGATGGCAGAGAAACTTCAGGTTTTAAGGCCACGAGAGAGGGCAGGGGAGGCACTATTTCGTGGCCGCAAAGTCTGGCCAGTCTGAGGCCGTCTCCGGTAGAGCCTGTGAGCGGGTAAGAAAGACCTCCGGTAGCGAGCAGAGTCGATCCGGCATAAAATGTTCTGTTGTCTGTCGTGATGGCTCCGTAGCATTGGCTGCTTTTTACAATCAGCTCTTTTGCGGGAGTGCCTGTGTATATGGTCACTTTGCGCTTTTCAGCTGCCCTGTGAAGACATGCAACGGCTTCAGTAGCTTTGCCGGAGGCGACAAAAACCCGCCCGCCGCGTTCTTCAACCGTTTTAAGGCCTTCCTGTTCGAAAAAAATTATAAGGTCTGTGTTAAAGAATGCTTTAAATGCAGACTTAAGGAAACGTCCCTCGTTGTTGAAGTGCTTCAAGAAGTCATTGAAGGGGGCGGTATTGGTTAAATTGCCCCGTCCTTTGCCAGAAATGCCAAGCTTGCGTGCCGGGCGCGGCATAGATTCAAGAATAGTAACCTTCAAGCCTTCGTCTGCAGCTTTTATTGCAGCCATCAGACCAGCCGGACCAGCACCGATTACCAGTAAATCTGTGCTGCTCAATTCTTTTTTACGCTGAACCCAAAATGGCCCAGTTGCTTGCCCAGTTGGTAATAATGCCCGTGTGCATAGCTTACCAGTGCTGCTTTTTCGGTTAACAGGCGCCCCTGAGCGTCGATGAGGTGCTCTGAGACTTGAATGCCGACAATGTTGGCAATAAACATGGTGTGTGAGCCGAGTTCTATTTCTCGGTCTATTTTACACTCAATATTGATAGGGCATTCCATGATGATTGGCACGTTTACTGTTTCGCCCCGCCCTTGCGTTAAGCCTGTTTCATGAAATTTGTCATGCTCACGCCCCGAAATAACGCCGCATAGATCTGTTTCTCTCGCAATTCGACGATCTGGTATATTTACGACAAATTCACCGGTTTCGCGGATCAGATTGAATGAATGGCGCTCAGGACGTACCGAAATCGAAAGCATGGGTGGCTCAGAGCAGATTGTTCCGGCCCAGCAGACGGTTATAATGTTGGGGCGACCTTCTTTGCCGTGGCAGGTAACCATAACTGCCGGTACCGGTGATAAAAGGGTGCCGGGTTTCCATGATCGTTTGCCGATGTTGAGAATTCTATTTTCGGGGTTATTCATCTGAAGGTTACTCGTTTTTCTTTTCTTCTGGTTTTTCGTAGTTTGTTATAAGGTTAAATGTGCTGCCCAGGCGTGCCAGAAGCTTGCGTTTTTCTTCTTCGGGTGCCTGCCTTGATTCATAGTCTGGTGCAAATACCGGAAAACTTCTGGTTTTATCACTGTGAACCAGAGCAATATACCAGGATTCCACGCCACGATATGAATAGTGTTTTAAGAACAGCCCTTCGAATTTTCGCAGCTTTTCTTGCCATTCAACTGTGCCGGCGGTTGTTCTCTCTCTAAAACAGACTGTTCCATCGGCGATGCTAATTTCTTTTAAATATATGCGGCGCTCTTTGAAGATTTTGTAAAAGCTGTAAAGAGCTGCGGCGCTTATGGCTGCACACACAAGAGCGACGGTTACATAGTATTGGGGAACATTCGGGTCGGTGCGTGCCAGTTGCAGAAGTTTTATCGAAAGCATTATCACCCAGACCAGCGAAAGGGTTGCTACAAGGCCTGAAATGTAGAAAAAAACAGCATTTTTTCCTTTAAAATCAAGCCCTTTTTCGCTCAGATGCATCGGAAATCCGCCCGCTTCGGGGGTTTGCCATTTGAGTTCGTTTTTCATAGTTCCTTCTGAATGAGTCTCGAATTTCATGTGAATTATAAAGAGCTTTTGCCCCAAAGTCCATCTTTCTGTGTGGCCGCAGGGCAAACACATTAAATTCATAGATTCTGACTCTGCGCGTGGCATGACGCAATCCGTTCCCGTTTAATTGCAAGACGATATAAGGGCATTTTAGTGCGACAGGCCCTGTGTGGGGCCGAGAATAGTGGTTGTTAATTAGGGGCTCTTATGAGCGTTTGATTTGTCCGATAGATTAAAAAGGTTAAATGCAGTTTTGCCGGAGGTTTTTTTTGCAGACATTTTCAACTATCGTTAATGAGGTCAGCGGGTTTATCTGGGGCTATTTTTTGATGTTTCTCATTGTTGGCACCGGTCTTTACCTGACCTGGAAAATGCGTTTTGTGCAGTTGAGGTTTTTTGGTCATGCCTGGTCTTTGATTACCGGCAAATGGGATAAGCATGATGACGCAGGCGAGATAACTCATTTTCAGGCTTTGTCTACAGCGCTTGCAGCGACTGTTGGAACTGGCAACATCGCCGGTGTTGCCACCGCAATTGTCAGTGGCGGCCCGGGCGCCGTATTCTGGATGTGGGTAAGCGCCTTTATTGGCATGTGTACAAAATTTACCTGCTGTCTGCTGGCTTTGCGATATCGCTCGATTGATGCCGATGGCGAAGTTGCGGGTGGCCCAATGTATTATCTGCGTGATGGTCTGAAAATGCCGTGGCTTGGCTTTGTTTTTGCCACTTTTGCTTTTATTGCATCTTTTGGTATTGGCAATATGGTGCAGGCTAACTCTGTAGTCGGACCTCTGCATAATTATCTTGCCAACGCCGGCTTGACTTCGGGGCCTGTAAGCAGTGGCTTTGATCCGGTAAAATTTGCTATCGGTCTTGTTATTGCCTTTCTGGTTGGTGCTGTTATTCTTGGCGGCATCAAGCGTATTGCCAGTTTTGCCGACAAGGTCGTTCCTTTTATGGCGCTGACTTATGTTCTGGCTTCGCTGTATATTCTTTTTGTTCAGCGCGAGAATCTGATTCCGGCATTTAAAATGATTTTTGCTTCTGCCATGGGGCTTAAAGAAGCTGCCGGCGGAATCATGGGTTTTACTGTCGCACAGGCGATGCGCTGGGGAGTTGCCCGTGGCCTTTTTTCTAATGAGGCGGGACTCGGTTCTGCACCGATAGCGCATGCTGCTGCGAAAACTTCAGAGCCCGTTCGAGAAGGAATGGTCGCTCTTCTCGAACCATTTATCGATACTATTGTTATCTGCACCATGACTGCTCTGGTCATAATTACCAGCGGTTATTTCAACCCTGGCGATGCCGCACTTTTTAATGGGTTAAAGGGCGCTGAACTAACTTCAGCTGCTTTCGGTCACAATGTCGCGTGGGGTAGTCATGTTGTCAGCCTTGGTCTGGTATTTTTTACTTTTACCACAATGGTTGGCTGGAGCTATTACGGTGATCGTTCGGTGCGTTACATGTTTGATGCCAATCCTGCGCGGGCTAAAAAAGCGGTTCTGGCTTATCGCCTGGTTTATGTGATGCTTATTCCCGTTGGGGCAGCAATTCCGCTTGAGCTTGTCTGGAACTTGTCTGACATAGCCAACGGTCTCATGGCTCTTCCCAATCTTTTTGCGCTGATTTGCCTGTCTGGTGTAGTTAGTGAAATTCTCAAAGACTACGAAAAGCGTTACCCCGATATGAAGCCAGCTCGGCCTTGATCTGCGGGGTAGTTGTAAAATTCGCGGGGTAAGGCTAGGATATCACTGGTCAAAATTCTGAAAAAATTGTAGAGTCTCTTCAGATAGTTTTTAAAGCACTTTCAGAGAAAGAAAGGAAAGCGATATGAGCGAAGATAGAATCAAAAAATTTGAAGCCCGTCGTCAGCAGCTCAGAACAATGAGTGACGAGCAGTTGAAGACCCGCTTCTGGGAACTGTGCAACCAGATGGTTGAACCAATGATTGATTACGGTAAAAAATATACCTCGCAGTCGATCGAACGCTCGGTTCTTTTAAGAATGGGTATCGACAGTGTAACTTCACAGGGAGTCGTCAGCAGAATCAATGAGGTCGGCATGCTTGGTAAAGGCGCCGGGCACGTTGTTCTGAAGCTTTCTCAAAAGCTGAAGGTTGATATTCGCGAAGCGGCAAAACGCATAAATGAAGACAAAAATGCCCTGAACGGCTTGTTTTAAGCCTGTAGCGACAAGGAAAAGGTGAAGATTATGCAGAAACTCGATATAAAAAAGAAGCTCGACATAGAAGAAATTCTCAACGATCTCGAAAATTATCATCCACGCCGCAAAGGCTGGACCTGGCGAGAAAAAGTAGATGGTGGCTATAATGTAGAAAAGTTTCATTTTAAAGAAATGACTCAGCCACTCAAAAATTCGGTTCCGTTGCCTGCCGCCAAGTATTTTAACAATATAGATCCTCAGCCCACACCTGTTATTACTACAGAAATCGCTTCAGGACGTTTTGAAGACGACATCAGAAGAATGCGTATGGCAGCCTGGCATGGTGCTGATCACATAATGGTTATTCGAACTACCGGTCAGAGCCACATCGACGGCCTGCTGGAAGGAACCCCGGAAGGTGTTGGCGGCGTTCCGATAACCCGCAAACAGATCAGAGCTTCGCGCAAAGCCTGCGATCTTATCGAAGACGAAGTTGGGCGCAAGATCAATTTTCACTCATACGTTTCTGGCGTTGCCGGCCCCGAAGTAGCGGTGCTTTTTGCAGAAGAAGGCATTAACGGCGCCCACCAGGACCCGCAGTATAATGTTCTCTATCGCAACGTCAACATGTACCGTTCTTTCACTGACGCTGCCAGCGCTAAAAAAGTAATGTCAGACGCCGGCATTTTTCAGATTGACGGGGCTCATAACGCTAACGCTACTGCCAAGGAAGGTTGGTCGGTTATGCCCGAGCTGCTGGTGCAGCACGGTCTCAACTGTGCATTTTCTGTGAAGGTCGGAATGCCAAAAAGCCAGATTGGTCTGTCTACTGTGCCGCCATGTGCTCCACCGGCTCCTAAAATCTGGTATGATCTGCCTTATGCCGTTGCTCTGCGTGATATTTTCAGTGAATTTAAGTTTAGAGCTCAGCAGAATACCAGATATATCGAGTCTGATATTGAAGAAGCGACGCGCACTCACGTTATTGATACCATGATTTCGGCCTTGACTTCAGCTGATATTCAGAGCACTATCACCCCTGACGAAGGCCGCAATGTTCCATGGCATTACAATAATATCAGGGGCATCGAGACTGCAAAACAGACTCTGGTCGCACTTGATGGTTTTAAACAGCTTGTTAAAATAGACCGTGACGGCCCTCTTGGCGAAATGGTCAGAGATATCAAAGAACGTGCCATCTGCTTTCTCGAAGAAATGGCCGAAGCCGGTGGTTATTTTGCAGCTGTCGAAAAAGGCTTCTTTGTCGATTCAGCCAGATACCCCGAACGTAACGGCGATGGTATTGCCCGTGATGGTAAAGGTGGCGTCGGCGCCGGCTCAATTATTGAGCGCGATGCAGATTACATGGCTCCGGTTTGCAGCGTTTTTGGTCACAATCATCTGCCTGCCGGTTTTAAAAAGCCATGCGACCCGATAAACGGCTGCACTCTCTGTAAACCCGAAAAAATTGCTTATATCGATGAAATAGACCAGACAGATAACTGTAACCTCCGCCTGGCGAAGACTGTAGAATACCGCAAGGGTAACATGATCAAGCCTGAAGCGGAATGGGCCGGCGATGGTACAGTGCTGATTCAGCTTTTTGTACCTGAAGAAATTGAAGTGGCACGCGTGGCAGCCATGGAAATGGCAAAAAAAATGGGACTCAATGATCCTGAAGTAATCAACACTCAGGTTATGCATCCATGTGAAGGCACTTTTGTAGAAGTAAAAGGCAAGGTTGGCTTCGCTATCGACCGCACTACGCTCAAAATTCCGCCGAAAGAAGAAATGCTCAGTGAAGACGAAATTCGCGCCGGAATCAAAAAAGTCGGGCTTAAAGTCGTTGCCGGCACAGTGGGTGAAGACGAACATTCTGTGGGATTGCGTGAAATTCTCGACATCAAACATGGCGGTATCGAAAAATACGGAGTTAAATACCATTACCTCGGCACTTCTGTGCCGATAGGCAAAATGGTTGACGCTGCTATCGAAACTGGAGCCGATGCTATTCTGATCAGCACAATCATCAGCCATAACGATGTTCATCGCAAAAACATGCGCAAACTTGATGAACTGTGTCGTGAAAAAGGCATCAGAGACAAAGTTATGGTAATGTGTGGCGGAACCCAGGTGACTCGCGATATAGCCCGGGAATGTGGTATGGACGACGGTTTTGGTCGTGGAACCAAGGGAATGCATGTTGTAAACTCGATGGTGAAAATATTGAAAGCAAAAAACCGCATCTGATTATCTAAAATAGATTTTTGTCTAAAACCCTGTGACACACAATGTGTTGCAGGGTTTTTGTTCTATTTAAAGCTTGTCTGCTGCAAATGCGGGGTTGATAAATAGGTTTAAATTTATTAAAATTCATTTGACCCGGCAAGCAACGTTACTGTTGAAATCAATAAATTATTGTCACAGGAAGTCTTACATGAATGTTATTTATATTTCCCCTCATTTTCCGCCCAATTTTTGCAATTTTGTGACCGGGTTGGCCAACAGGGGAATTAAAGTGCTTGGCATTGCAGAAGAATCTCACGAACAGCTGCCTCGTGAACTACAGGGAGCCCTGGCCGATTATTACAGAGTAGACAGTCTTGAAAATTACGAACAGGTTTATCGTGCGGCCGCTTTTTTTATTCACCGCCATGGGCGCATTGATCGCGTAGAATCGCACAATGAATACTGGATGATGCACGAAGCACGGCTGCGAGAAGACTTTAATATTGTCGGCCCGACAATCGAACAGACTTTAAGAATTAAGCGGAAGTCTGAAATGAAAAAGATTTTTAAAGCTTGCAACGCTCCGGTTGTTGATGGTGAGCTCGTCACCAGCGAAAAAAATCTGAAGGCTTTTGCCAAAAAGCATGGCTACCCGGTGTTTGCCAAACCCGACATTGGTGTCGGTGCGGTGGCCGCATACAAAATAGATAACGCAGAAGAGCTTGAACATTTCTGGAAGACCAGACCGTCAGGAGACTATTTTGTTGAGCCTTTTATCGATGGAGAGTTAATGACTTATGACGGAATCTGCGATCAGGACGGCAAAATTGTATTCTGCTCATCACTGCGTTCTGTTAACGGCGCATTTGATCTGGTCGCTTATAACCAGGATCTCAGTTTTTACATCGTAAGAGAAATTCCTGAAGACGCTGAAGCAGTTGGCAGAAAGGTTGTTAAAGATTTTGATATCAGGGCAAAATTTTTCCATCTTGAATTTTTGCGGCGAAAATCTGATGGCAAGCTGTTTGTGCTCGAAATGAACTGCCGCCCCCCCGGAGGGTTTACTGTTGACCTGATGAACTTTTCTGCCGATGTTGATGTTTACCAGGAGTGGGCCAATATTATCGCTGACAACCAGTTTCGTGCGCGTGTAGAAAGAAAATATTTTGCAGCTCATATTGCGCGCAAGTCAGGCAAGACTTATCGCAACTCACATGACGATATTTTTACGCGTTTTGGGGATAAAATAGCCTCTTACACATCGGTTCCACTTGTTTTTGCCGAAGTTATGGGCAATGAAGCGTTTCTGGTAAGAAGCCCAGATGAAGGCGATATTTTTGCCATGATAGAATTCATCCAGCAGAAAGCCTGAATAAATCGTGCAGCTAAACAAAATGAATCAGTGTCGTTCTGTATTCAGAGCCTCGGTTGTGATTCCGGTATTGAATAGCCCTGATAAACTTTGTGCTGCTCTTGAAGGGTTGTGCAGTCAGCAAACTTCTTTTCCTTTCGAGACTGTGGTAGTGGACGATGGTTCAACCATAGATTTAATGGCGGTCAGAGACAAATTTGCCAGTTTGTTATCGCTCACCTGGATTCGTCTCGAAAGAAATGGCGGCCCGGCAAGAGCTCGCAATATTGGTGTTGAAGCGGCAACCGGTGAAATTATTCTGTTTACCGATGCTGATTGTGTGCCTGCCTGCGACTGGGTCCAAAAAATGGTTTTTCCATTTGAAGATAGCTCGGTTGTGGGTGCAAAGGGGGCATACGTCTCGAATCAGTCTGACCTATGGGCCAGACTTGCGCAGCTTGAGTTTGAAGAGCGCTACCAGCTGCTGATGTCACAGAGTGATATCGATTTTATAGATACTTATTCCGGGGCTTATCGCAAAGATGTATTTATTGCGGCCGGCGGCTTTGACTGCAGTTTTTCGCGGCCTGATAACGAAGATGTAGATTTGTCTTTTCGAGTAAAAAAGATCGGCGGGCGCTTTGTCTTTGTTGCTGACGCTCTGGTAGAACATACGCATCGAGAAGGCTGGTCTGCTTATGCCCGACTGAAGTTTGGCAGAGGCTTCTGGCGTATGAAAGTATACCGCAAACACCCCGAAAAGGCCTGTAATGACTCTTACACTCCTTCTTCTCTTAAACTTCAGATGGCGTTGATAGCACTTTTGCCGTTCGTTTTAGTTATGCGTGGTTCAAAATTTATCTGGAAATCATGCTGGCTGTTTTCGTGTGTGCCCATGATGCGCATTGCTTTGCCTGAACGACCGCTTCTGGCAGTTATGACGCCAATATTCTGCTTTGTGAGAGCTCTGGCGCTGATAAGTGGTATGCTGTGCGGTATTTATGAGGC